>QGUL01000133.1 GCA_003242425.1 Pseudomonadota bacterium
GCCGCAGCGTGCCGAGGTTCTGGCCGTTGAGCATCACGGTGCCGGCGGTGAGGCGTTCGACCACGGGCAGCAGCTTGAGCAGCGTGGTCTTGCCTGCCCCCGAAGGACCGGTGACGAACACCATCTCGCCGGCTTCGATTTCCAGCGTCACGCCGCGCAGGGCCTCGAAGCCGCCCGGGTAGCGCTTATGGACCTGGCTGTAGCTGATGAGCGCCATCGCTAGCCGAGCAGGGCGCGGGCGAAATCGGCAGCGGCGAAAGGCCGCAGATCGTCGATTCCCTCGCCCACACCGACGAACAACAGCGGGATCGGGCGCGTGCGCGCGATGGCGGCGACGACCCCGCCTTTAGCGGTGCCGTCGAGCTTGGTGAGGATGAGGCCGGTGAGGCCGATCGCATCGTCGAAGGCCTTCACCTGCGCAATCGCGTTCTGCCCGGTGTTGGCGTCGATCACCAGCCATACCGCATGCGGAGCGGAGGGATCGACTTTGGCGATCACGCGCTTGACCTTCTTCAGCTCTTCCATCAGATGCAGTTGCGTGGGCAGCCGGCCGGCGGTGTCGGCGATCAGCACGTCGACGCCGCGCGCGCGGGCGGCGTGGAAGGCATCGTAGATCACCGCCGCCGGATCGCCGCCCTGCTGTGCGATCACGGCGACGTTGTTGCGTTCGCCCCAGGCCGCGAGCTGTTCGCGCGCTGCGGCGCGGAAAGTGTCGCCTGCTGCGAGCAGCACCGACAGCCCCTGCGACTGGAAATACTTCGCCAGTTTGCCGATGGACGTGGTTTTGCCGGCGCCGTTCACGCCCGCGATCATCACCACGAACGGCCGCGCGTTGGTGACGTCGACCGGCGGTACTTCGAGCGGCTGCAGGAGTTTCGTCAGTTCGTCGGCCAGCGCTTCCTTGAGCTGTTCGGCGGTCTCCAGGCGTTCCTTGCGCACGCGCGCGCGAAGCTGCTGCAGCAGATGATTCGTCGCATCGACGCCGGCATCGGCCATCAGCAAGGCGGTTTCCAGCTCCTCGAACAGCGCTTCGTCGATCTTGCCGCCGCCGAACAGCCCACTCAGCTGCGAACCGGTCTTCTTGAGGCCGGCGCGCAGGCGGTCGAACCAGGACGCCCGTTCGGCCTGCGCCGCGGCGGCGACGGGCACGGCCTGCGGCTCGACGGCAAGCGGTGCCGCCGCTTCGTCGCGCGGCTCGACGACGGCTGCGGATGCGGGCGCCTGCGACGGGCTGTCGCTTTGCGGCGGCTGAGGCGCCTGCTTGCGTTTGAACAATCCGAACATCGGGGACGGATGTGGTTACGACGGCGGGTTGGTGCGAGCGCGCCGATCCGGTTTAAAGTCACGGACGCTAGTTGCAAGGATTCTAACAGACCCCCCGACCGGCATCCCGTTCCATGGCCCGTGCTCAATCGAACCGGCTGCGCATCATCGGCGGCGAATGGCGGCGCCGCGTGCTGTCCTTTCCTTCGGCGGAGGGATTGCGGCCGACGCCGGACCGGGTGCGCGAGACGCTGTTCAACTGGCTGGGACAGGACCTGAGCGGCCTGCGCTGCCTGGATCTGTTCGCCGGATCGGGTGCGCTCGGTTTCGAAGCGCTGTCGCGCGGCGCGCGCGAAGTCGATATGGTGGAGCGCTCCCCCGCCGTGTACGCGGCCCTGCAGCGCAGCGCCGCGGCGCTGAACGCCGGCGCCCGCCTGCGATTGATCAGGGACGATGGGTTAAAATTCCTGCGCGCGGCGCAGGGTCATTATGATGTGGTGTTCCTCGACCCGCCTTATGACAGCCCGTTGCTCGCGCCGGCGCTCGCTGCATTGCCTCCGCTGCTGTCGGCCGAGGCGCGCGTTTACGTCGAAGCCGCCGCTCCGTACGCCTTCGATCCGCGCTGGGAAATCCTGCGGTCGGGCCGTGCCGGTGCGGTGCACTACTATTTGTTGCAGCTGGGGAGGCCATGAACAAAGCCATCTATCCGGGCACCTTCGACCCCATCACCCGCGGCCACGAGGATCTCGTGCGGCGCGCCGCCATGCTGTTCGACTCTGTGGTGGTCGCCGTCGCCGACAGCCGTGCCAAGAAACCTTTCTTCTCGCTGCAGGAACGCGTGCAGATGGCGCGCGAAGTGCTGGCGCCCTATCCGAACGTCGAAGTGCAGGGGTTCGGCGGATTGCTGCGCGACTTCGTGCGCAAGCACGACGGCCACGTCATCCTGCGCGGCCTGCGCGCGGTCTCGGACTTCGAATACGAGTTCCAGATGGCGGGCATGAACCGCCTGCTGATCCCCGAAGCGGAGACCGTGTTCCTGACGCCGGGCGAACAGTATCAGTTCATTTCCGCGACCATGGTGCGCGAGATCGCCGTTCTGGGCGGCGACGCCTCGCCCTTCGTGCACCCGATCGTCGACCAACGGCTGAAAGAGAAAGTCAAATCCCTGGGCGGCTGAGGCGCTAGGCCGCGGCGGCCATCGGCACGTCGCCTTCCAGCACGCGCTCCATGTCGGCGGCGATGTGACGCAGCGCTTCGAGCTGCTGCATGAGCGTCGCCTCCTGCTGCTCC
Source organism: Pseudomonadota bacterium (assembly GCA_003242425.1). GTDB lineage: Bacteria > Pseudomonadota > Gammaproteobacteria > Burkholderiales > SG8-39 > ZC4RG42. The sequence continues at coordinate 2,554 of QGUL01000133.1, forward strand.
AGTTCCGCCAGACGATCTTCCAGATGATCGCTGGCGCGATGGATGCGCCGCATCGATTCCAGCCGGCGCCGCAGCTGGGTCTGGCGTTCGCGGATCTGCTTCTCCAGCGGCGACATGACCGCGCGCAGCCAGGCGTCGACGTCGCGGTTGGCGATCTGGTACATGCGTTCCATCTGCCGCGCGATGGTGTCGAAGAACTTCCGCGCCAGCGCCATCTTCTCGTGCGTCAACATGACCAGCGGGCTGGCGAACTCGGCCCGGAATTCGGCTTCCAGGCGCTCGAATTCCTTGAGATAGCGATAGGCCGAGAACGGTACCGGCGCGGACAGCTGCAGGCCGTGGTCCACCGCGAACTGTCGGTACATGGCATCCATCATGCGCTGGATCTCGCGGAGGATCTTGTCGGCGGTGTGCAGCTTTTCGCGGATGGCGGTGAAGTAGGACATCATCGCGGCCTTGAGGCCGGAGCTGAACCAGCGCTCGGTCAGGGCCTCGCGCACCCGCTGGGTTTCGCTCTCCAACGCCTCCATGCCGAGCGCGGCGAACAGCCGCGTGGTCTGCTGCGCGTACACGTTGCGCAGCGCCTGGAAGCGGCGCAGCGCCTGTTCGAAATCCGCCTTCTCCTCGCGCACCTTGGTCATCAGCTCTTCGATGACGTCGAGGTTGCGTCCCTGCAGGCCGCGCAGCTCGTTCAACTGCTCGCGCACGCCGTGCAGCCGCGTCTCCAGCAGGGTGCGGGTACCGACCAGCAGGTCGGAGACCTCGTAGAGCGTGGATTCGCGCACGATCTGCTGCCGGCGCGCGATCAGATCGTCGGCCAGGCGGCGTTCCAGTTGCGCGAGCCGGCTGCGGCGCAGCAGCGTCTCGTTGTTGGTGATCTTGGCGAGCAGGCCCTTCTGCGCCGAAGTCGCGAACACGCGTTCGCGCGGCAGGCGCAGCACCTCCGCCGCGTAGCGCATCTGCTTGTCGATCTCGGCGTCGATGTCCGCGGGCGAGCGCAGGCCGTCCCACAGCGTATCGATCTTGTTTAGCACCACCATGCGGGTGGAGTGCCGCTCGGGCGCGACGGCCAGATGCCGCTGCCAGACTTCCGCGTCCGATTGCGTCACGCCGGTGTCGCAGGCGAGCACGAACACCACCGCGTGGGCGTTGGGCAGCAGGTTGATGGTGAGTTCAGGTTCCGTGCCGATGGCGTTGAGGCCCGGCGTGTCCAGGATGACCACCCCCTGCTGCAGCAGGGGGTGCGGGAAATTGATCACTGCGTAGCGCCAGCAGGGGATTTCGACCTGCGCTTCGGCGTCGGCGTTGTCGTCCTCCAGGCCCAGGCCGTAGCGGCGCGCCTCCGCGCGGGACACCTGCTTGGTGTCGCGCACGCGTTCGAACGCTGCGACCATCGCCTCGGTGTCCGAAAGGTCCAGCGGAATGGTCGTCCAGGCGTCGCCGTCCCGCTGCAGGCCGCTGTTCTCGTCCGCCCGCGTCTCGATGGGCAGCAGCCGCACGCAGGGCGGCCGGGACGGATCCCAGTGCAGCTCGGTGGGACACATGGTGGTGCGGCCGGCCGAGGACGGCAGCAGGCGCCGGCCGTAATCGGCGAAGAACAGCGCGTTGATGAGCTCGGATTTGCCGCGGGAGAACTCCGCGACGAAGGCGATGGTGAGCTTGTCTTCGGCGAGACGCGCGAGCAGCTGGTCGATCTGCGCCTCGGTCTGCGCATCCGCGAGCTCGTGCTCCTGCAGCCACTTGCGATAGGCCACTGCGCGGCTGGCGACGTTCTCCCGCCACGCGTTGTAATCGTTGAAACGTTTCGCCAGACCGCTGCTCATAAACGTCCCCGATATGAATGCCGGTCGAATGCGGTGCCTGCGTGTCGCGCCGTTCTGGACGGCGCGGCAAGTGGCCTAATCTAGCACGCTTTCGCCGGGGGGCGCGCCGGCTGGCAGCGCAAACAGTAATAGGTCGCACGCTGGCCCTGCACGATGCGCCGGATCGGGGTGTCGCATCGCCGGCAGGGCAGTCCCTCGCGGTCGTAGACGTAGTACTGCTGCTGGAAATAGCCCGGGGCACCGTCGGAATGGACGAAGTCCCGCAGGCTGCTGCCGCCGGCTGCGAGCGCATCGCGCAGCGTGTCGCGCACCGCCTCGACCAGCCGGGCGGCGCCAGCGCGGCTCAAGCGGCCGGCCGGCATGGAGGGGCGGATGCCGGCGCGGTACAGACTCTCGTTTGCATAGATGTTGCCGATACCCACCACCACGCGGTGATCCATCAGCAGCGTCTTGATCGCCTGGCGGCGTGCGCGCGAGGCCGCATAGAGGTAATCGGCGCTGAAGGCCTCCGACAGCGGCTCCACGCCGAGCGTGGCGATGAGAGGGTGGTCCGAGGCGTCGCCGGCGCACCACAGCACCGCGCCGAAGCGGCGCGGATCGCGCAGGCGAACGGCCTGCGTGCCCAGCACGAGATCGAAGTGATCGTGCACTGTCGCGGGTTCGGCGGGATCGATGACGCGCAGGCTGCCCGACATGCCCAGATGCATGAGCAGCGTGCCGTGTTCGAAGCGCATCAGCAGGTACTTGCCGCGCCGGTCCACCGTTTGCACGCAGCGACCGATCAGCAATTGGGGCAATTCGCGCGGTACCGGCCAGCGCAGGCGCGGTTGCCGGACGACGACGCCGGTGATCTTGCGGCCCTGCAGATAGGGCGCGATGCCGGTGCGGGTGATTTCGACTTCGGGAAGTTCGGGCACGATAGGCTGCTTATGTGGCGCCGGGCGGCCTGCCCGGCGCGGGAAATATACTAAACTGCCGTGTCTGCTCGTCTCCGCCATTCCGTATGAATCCTTTCCACCGACGACTCCGGCCGCTGACCATCGCCGTCGCGGCGGTCCTGACGCTCGGCGCCTGCGCGCAGTGGCGCCCGGGCCTTCATGCGGAAGGCGAACAACAGCCGCCGCCTGCGGCGGCACAAAAGCCGGTCGAAGCGCCGGTCGCGAACCTCGACGCGGAAAGCGGACCCGAGCTGCCCAAGCAGGAGCTGACCAGCGATCTGCTGTACGCCTTCCTGCTCGCCGAGATCGCCGCGCAGCGGGGACAGGGGGCGGTGTCGCCTACAACTTACCCAGACTTGCATTGCCCAACCCGCGTTCC
>QGUL01000504.1 GCA_003242425.1 Pseudomonadota bacterium
GGCTAGGACCGCCCGCGCCAACGGCGGCGGCACCGCATTCCCGATCTGCTGGTATCGCGCGGTCTTCGGCCCCTGCCACGGGTAGTCGGGCGGGAACCCTTGGAGGATCGCGGCCTCCTGCACGGTGACGCGGACGGCTCCGGTCGGCGCCGGTCGCTCGTTGACCCAGGCGCGCTCGGCGTAGTCGTGGCCTGCGGTGATCGTCGGTGCTGGTTCGTGCGCGGAGCGGACGGTGGCGTTGGTTTGGGTGTTCGCCCGCATGACCCACCGGTCGCGCCCTTTCGCCAGCCCGGCCGCTTGAAGCGTCGGCGCGGGCTCCGTGGCAGGACGATGGGCGGCAGGCGTTCCGTCGCCTCCGGTCTGGCGGCGGTCGTACAGCCAGCGCCCAGCCTCCCGCTCACGGTACAGCGCCGTACGCGCCCCTGAGCCGCCGACCTGCTCGTCTGCGCCGCCACGTTTATCTCCAGCGGTGGCGAGGGTGAATGCTGGGCGGGCGGTCATGCCCCAGCCGAGCGCCTCGGCCATCGAGACCCACGGCAGGATTTCGCCCTCCAGCGTCAGTTCGTGCCGACGCGGCTCACCTGGACGATACTCCTGGTGGGTCGGCCTCGGCGGCTGCGGCTGCCGGTCGAGCGACGCCATGAGGATCGCGCGCTTGCGGGTCTGCGGGACCCCGTATCGCTCGGCGCTGAGGACGCCGGTCCATGTGCGGTACCCCCAGCGGGTGTGCATGAGGTGGGCGAACAACTCCCACAGCTCAAGCACTGGGGGAACCTGCTCGAACGCTGCCCAGCGCGGCTTGAGGTCGCGTACCCATCGGAGCGGCTCGACGACGAGCAGGGAGCGTTCGTCGCGGCAGCGGGCGCGGTGCTTGTTGCGGGTGTCGAGCCCGTCCGCCAGGTCGTTGGCGCAGGCGATGATGTGCTGCGTGTCGTGGACGCCGTCGCGCTTGCCGGCGGTGCTGAACGTTTGGCATGGCGGGCTGGCGATGAGTCCCCAGCATGGGCCGTGATCCTCGGGGTTGAGGGCGGCCACGTCGGCTTGGAGCGTGCGGAGCCCGAACGCCTGGCGGGTTGCGCAGGCCGCGTCGTCCCATTCGATGCCGAGCGGGTCGATGCCGAGGTCGCGCGCTGCGAGGTCCCAGCCGCCGGGGCCTGCGAAGAGGTCGATGACCGGGCCGGTCATGCGGTCTCCTGCTGGTGGGTGTCGAGCATGTCGGCTGCCCGGTCGAGGGCGCGGGCGAGGGCGCGCAGCTCGGAGGGCTGGTGGCCGGTGACGATGATGGCTGTGTCGCAGCCGTTGGGGCCGGGGTTGGTGACGGTGCGGCGGACGTTGAGGTGGGTGCCGCTGGTGGTGATGATGGCTTGCCAGCGGGGGAAGACGTGCCCGGTGGGCTGGATGGTGACGGGCAGCTTCATCGGGTTCATCGGCATGCCCACTCCCCCGCCCGGCCCTGGGCGAGCATCCACGCCGCCGCGAACGCCTGCCACCGGGCGCTGAAGATCCAGCGGCGACCGTATGGGGTCGTTCGCCACGTCGCAGGGGCGAACTGGTAGAGGCCGACATGCCCGCCGCGGGACACGGCCCACGGGTTCCAGCGGCTCTCGCACCAGGGG
>QGUL01000134.1 GCA_003242425.1 Pseudomonadota bacterium
GCCCTGGATCATGAAACCGTCGATGACGCGGTGGAAGATGGTGCCGTCGTAATGACCGGCCCGCACGTATTCGAGGAAATTGGCGACCGTCCTGGGCGCGGCCTGTTCGTCCAGCTCCAGCACGATGGTGCCGAGGTTGGTCTTCAAGGCCACTTGCGGGCCGGCCGCGAACGCGGCCGAGGCGGCGACGGACAGCAGCAGCGAGGCAAGGATGTTGCGCACGGTTCCTCCGCTCATCGAGGGGTGGAAGCGGTATCGGCCGCCCGGCTCGTCAGCTCCCGGGTGAGGGCGAGCTTGGCGCGGGCGCTGCGATTGTCGGCGTCGATCTGCACGGCCTTGGCGTAGGCCTCGCCGGCCAGCAGTACGTGAATGTCGCCGAGGTTTTCGTAGGCCGTGGCGTAATCAGGTTTCAGCCTGACCGCCATGTCTAGCGCGTCCCTGGCGGCATGGTAATCGCCTCGCGCGGCGTACAGCACCGCGAGATTGTTGTAGGGCTCAGGCAGTTCGGGATAGTCGCGCGTGAGGGCACGGAACACTTCGATCGCCGCGTCGGCCTGTCCGCGCTCGCTCAGCAGCACGCCTTTGAAAAAACGTGCCTGGACGTCGCCGGGGTTGCTCGCCGTGTGGGCATCCAGCACACGCAGCGCCCGCTCGAACTCGCCTGCACGCACCAGCTCTTTCGCGTCGTCAATGGGCGCGGCATGTCCGCCCCAGGCGAGGGTCAGCAACAGCAGGGCGGCAAGAAGGCGCATCGGCGTTCCGTCGGCGGTGGTTCCGGAGCGTTCCGGCCGGCGGCACGTGCCGCCCGCCGGGGACTTACCCTTAATAGGCTCGTCAGAGTCGGCTATACTGCGGCGCCCGATTCTTTCCGGGCGCTCCCGGGATGGGCGCGATTCTAACAGCCTGCACCCCACTCCTCGACCTTCGCGATGCTCAAGATCTACAACACCCTGACCCGCACCAAACAGGAATTCGTGCCCCTGGAACCGGGCCGCGTGCGCATGTACGTCTGCGGCATGACGGTGTACGACTACTGTCATCTGGGGCATGCGCGCGTCATGGTGGTGTTCGACATGGTGCAGCGCTGGTTGCGCGCGAGCGGCTATGACGTGACCTACGTGCGCAACATCACCGACATCGACGACAAGATCATCCGCCGCGCGGCGGAGAATGGCGAGCCCATCGAAGCGCTCACCGAGCGTTTCATCGCGGCGATGAATGAGGACGCCGAACGGCTCGGGGTGCAGAAGCCCGATTTCGAGCCGCGCGCCACCCAGTACATCGGCCCCATGCTCGAGATGATCCGTACGCTGGAGCAGAAGGGCTATGCCTACCGGGCGGCAAGCGGGGACGTCAACTACGCGGTGCGCAAGTTTCCCGGCTACGGCAAGCTCTCGGGCAAATCGCTCGACGAGCTGCGCGCCGGCGAGCGCGTGGAAGTGGACCGCGACAAGCACGATCCGCTCGATTTCGTGCTCTGGAAACGGGCCAAACCGGGCGAGCCGGCCTGGCCTTCCGACTACGGCGAGGGGCGGCCCGGCTGGCACATCGAGTGTTCGGCCATGAGCAGCAAGCTCCTGGGCACGCACTTCGACATCCACGGCGGCGGCGAGGATCTGCAATTCCCGCATCACGAAAACGAGATCGCCCAGTCCGAGGCCGCGCACGGCTGTACCTTCGTCAACTACTGGATGCACAACGGCTTCGTGCGTGTGGACGACGAGAAGATGTCGAAGTCGCTGGGCAACTTCCGCACCATCCGCGAGGTGCTGCAGCGCTACGAGCCCGAGGTCGTCCGGTTCTTCATCCTGCGGGCGCACTACCGCAGTCCGCTCAACTACTCCGACCAGCATCTCAACGACGCGCGCCAGGCGTTGATCCGGCTCTATACGGCGCTGAAGAACGTGCCGCCGGCGGGCGAGGCGAAGCTGGACTGGCAGTCGCCGCACCAGGCGGCGTTCCGTGCGGCGATGGACGACGACTTCAACACCCCCGAGGCGATCGCCGTGCTGTTCGAGCTGGCGAACGAGGTCAACCGCACGGGGTCGGCCGCGGCCGCCGCTGAATTGAAAGCCCTGGGCGGGGTGCTGGGACTGCTGCAGAACGACCCCGCGCAGTTCGTGCGCGGCGATCTGCCGGAAGGCTGGAGCGAGGAACGCATCGAGCGGCTGATTGCCGAACGCGCGGCGGCGAAACGCGCCAAGAACTACGCCGAGGCGGACCGTATCCGCGACGAGCTGGCGGCCGCGGGCATTGTGCTGGAGGACACGCCCGCCGGCACCACCTGGCGCCGCGCCTAGCAAAAAAAAACGGGCGGCACGGGCCGCCCGTCCCAGGTGCGCAGCGCGCACTTTATTGTTGTTTCTTCCTTATTGTTAATCCTTGAACGCCAGGTCGCGGCCGAGGATGGTGAGGCCGACGTACTTGCTGCCGTTGTGGTTCCTGGGCGAGAAGCTCACGGTGTAACCGCCCAGGTCGTAGTTGTTGATGGACTCCAGCGCCTTCACCAGGCTCGCCCGCGTGACATTGGGGCCCGCGCGGCGCAGGCCTTCGCCCAGGATCTTGGCGGCGATGTAGGCTTCCAGGCCGGTGAAGGAATGGACTTTCTGCGGAGCGACGGCTTTGATCGCCTCCTGGTATTCGCGCACGATCGGCACCGAGGCGCGGGTCGGCGTCGGCACCACCTGCGACATCACCACGCCCAGGCCGGCTTCGCCCAGCGCGCCCGCCAGCGCCGTGGAACCGGCGAAGGAAAGACTCACGTACTGGGCATTGAGCCCCTGCGCGCGCGCCTGTTTCACGAAGTCGGCGGTGGTCTGGTAGAGCGTGGTACAGATCACCACTTCGGGCTTGGCTTTCACCACATCCGCCACTTCCTTGGCGATGTCCTTCTGCGTGCGCTTGACCGAGGCGATGGCGATCGGCTTGAGGTTGCGCGCCTTGAGCACGCGCTCGACGGCCGCTAGGTTCTCCTTGCCGACCGTATCGTCGTGATGCAGCACGGCGAAACGCGAGAGGCCGAAGGTCGTGTAATGCTCGACGATCTTCTCCATCTCGTCGGTGTAGCCCGCGCGATGGTTGAACACCAGCGGCCGGAATTCGCGCATGTAGTCGGCGCCGGTGAACGGTGCGATGAACGGCACCTTGTGCTTCTCGACGTGCGGCATCGCCGGCTTGCTGAGCGTCGTGCTGGCATAACCGAACAGCGCGACGACGTTGTGCTTCTCGATCAGCTCGACGGTGTTGGTCCCCGAACGGTCTGTGCTGTTGGCGTCGTCCAGGGTGACGAGTTCGATCTTGCGACCGTGGATGCCGCCTTCGGCGTTCACTTTGTGGAAATACGCGAGCGCGCCGTCGCGGATGTCTTCGCCCAGGTCCTTGTTGGATCCGGACAGCGGGGCCGACTGTCCGATGACGATCGGCTCGGCCGCCTGTGCCGTCGCGGCACCGAACAGCACCAGACCCAAGGCGGTGACCAGTTGCGCAATGGATTTTCGAAGCATTGCTCTTCTCTCCCGATGAGGTGGCGGCTTTTCTCGCTTTTGTATGATGGTCCGCCAAACCGGGTGCCCTAAGCCAGGACACATTTCCCATTCATGCCCTGTCCCGGGGCGCGGAGCGGTAATAATTCACATCGGGAAGGCGGCGGCATGCACTTGCGCCGGGCTGCGCCGCACCCGACTGGTGCTCAGGCGCTGAAGAACTCGCGCACGCGGTTCATCCAGCTCTTGGCGCGCGGGTTGTGTCGCTCGCTGTTGTCCTGTGTGAGCGCCTCGAACTCGCGCAGCAGCGCCTTCTGCTTTTCGGTCAGGTTCACCGGCGTCTCGACGACCACGTGGCAGTAGAGGTCGCCGTGGACGTTCGAGCGCACGCCCTTGATGCCCTTGCCGCGCAGACGGAAGACCTTGCCGCTCTGGGTCTCGGGCGGGATCCTGATCTTGGCGCTGCCGTCCAGTGTCGGGATCTCGATCTCGCCGCCCAGCGCCGCGGTGACGAAGCTGATCGGCATTTCGCAATGCAGGTCGTCGTGGTCGCGGCGGAAGATCGGGTGCGGCTTGATGTGGAGCTGGACGTAGAGATCGCCGGGCGGCCCGCCGTTGATGCCCGGTTCGCCCTCGCCGGCCAGCCGGATGCGGTCGCCTTCGTCCACGCCTGCGGGAATCTTCACCGACAGCGTCTTGTGCGTCTTCACGCGGCCGGCGCCGTGGCAGGTGTTGCAGGGATCGGGGATGAACTTGCCGATCCCGTGACAGCGCGGGCAGGTCTGCTGGATCGAGAAGAAGCCCTGCTGCAGGCGTACCTGACCGTGGCCGTCGCAGGTGGGGCAGGTCTTGGGCTGGGTGCCGGGCTTGGCGCCGCTGCCGTTGCAGGTGTCGCAGGTTTCGGTGGTCGGAATGCGGATCTTGGTCTCGGTGCCGTGCGCGGCCTGCTCCAGCGTGATCTCGAGGTTGTAGCGCAGGTCGGCGCCGCGGTAGACGCCCGCGCGGCCGCCGGGACGCCCGGCACCGGCGCCGAAGATGTCGCTGAAGATGTCGCCGAAGGCTTCGGCGAAGCTCGAATAGCTGGAATAGCCGCCGGCTGCCGCGGCGCTGGGATCGACCCCCGCGTGTCCGTAGCGATCGTAGGCGGCGCGCTTGTTCGGGTCCGACAGAACCTCGTACGCCTCCTTGGCTTCCTTGAAGTGCTCTTCGGCCTTGGGATTGTCCGGATTGCGGTCCGGGTGGTACTTCATCGCCAGGCGGCGATAGGCCTTCTTGATCTCGTCCTCGCTCGCATCGCGATTGACGCCGAGCACTTCGTAATAGTCGCGTTTGGACACGGTGTTCCCTTACAGCAAAGCTTCGCCACGGATACAAGGAGGCGCAGCGTACAGCGCCCCGCACTGTACCGCTGCGCCTGCGCGCGGCTCGAAGAGTATTACTTCTTGTTGTCCTTCACTTCGGTGAATTCGGCATCCACGACGTTGTCGTCGTTCGCCTGCGCGCCCTGGCCGCCGGCCGGGCCGCTGTCGCCTGCAGCCTGCTGCGCGCCGGCGTACATCTTCTCGCCGAGCTTCTGCGCTGCCTGAGCGAGGCTCGCCGTCTTGCGGTCGATGGCGTCCTTGTCGTCGCCCTTGACCGCCTCTTCCAGCTCCTTGATGGCGGACTCGATTTTCGACTTCTCGCCGGCGTCGAGCTTGTCGCCGTACTCGGTGAGCGACTTCTTCACCGAGTGGATCAGGGCGTCGGCCTGGTTGCGGGCGGTCGCCAGCTCGTAGGCTTTCTTGTCCTCGGCCGCATGCGCCTCGGCGTCCTTGATCATGCGCTGGATCTCTTCCTCGGACAGACCCGAGTTGGCCTTGATGGTGATCTTGTTTTCCTTGCCCGTGGCCTTGTCCTTGGCCGAGACGTGCAGGATGCCGTTGGCGTCGATGTCGAAGGTCACCTCGATCTGCGGCACGCCGCGCGGTGCCGGCGGGATGCCTTCGAGGTTGAACTGGCCGAGGCTCTTGTTGCCCGCGGCCATCTCGCGCTCGCCCTGCAGGACGTGGATCGTCACGGCCGACTGGTTGTCCTCCGCGGTCGAGAAGATCTGCGAGGCGGCGCGGGGGGGGGGGGGGTTTTTGGGAATGAGCTTGGTCATCACCCCCCCCGGGGTTCGGAGCCGAGGGGAAAGCGGGGCCACGCCAG
>QGUL01000505.1 GCA_003242425.1 Pseudomonadota bacterium
CGCGGCGGCGCCGGATGCGACGAGTCGACGACATGAGCGGCCAGACCTCTGTTTATCCCACGCTCCACCGCCCGGTCTTCGCGCGCAACGTCGTCTCCACCTCGCAGCCGCTCGCGGCGCAGGCGGGACTGGCGGTGCTGGCGAAGGGCGGCAACGCGGTGGACGCCGCCATCGCGACGGCGATCACGCTCACGGTGGTGGAACCGATTTCCAACGGGGTCGGCAGCGACGCGTTTGCGCTGGTGTGGGACGGCGAACGCCTGCACGGTTTGAATGCCTCCGGCCGCGCGCCGGCGGCGTGGAAACCGGAGTATTTCCAGCACCGCATTCCCGTTCGCGGCTGGAACAGCGTCACCGTGCCCGGCGCGGTGGCGGCCTGGGTGGATCTGTCGGAGCGCTTCGGCGTGCTGCCTTTCGCCGAGCTGTTCGAGGCCGCGGTCCGCTACGCCGAAGAGGGCTTTCACGTCTCGCCCTTCGTCGCGCAGCGCTGGGCCTTGCAGGTGCCCGATCTGCAGAACCAGCCGGGCTTCGCGGAAGCCTTCATGCCGGGGGGCCGCGCGCCGCAGGAAGGAGAGCTCTTCCGTCTGCCGGCGCTCGGCCGCACGCTCGCTCGCATTGCCGAGAGCAAGGGCGAAGCGTTCTACCGCGGCGAATACGCGCTGCGTCTTGCGCAGCACGCCGCGCAGCATCGCGGCGCCATGACGCCGGACGATCTCGCCGCGCATACGAACGACTGGGTGGAGCCGCTGTCGATCGACTACCGCGGCCTGCGGCTTCACGAGCTGCCGCCCAACGGCCAGGGCATCGTGGCGCTGATCGCGCTCGGCATCCTGCGCCATTTCGACATGGCGGCCTACCCGGTGGACGGGCCGGACAGCCTGCATCTGCAGATCGAGGCGCTGAAGCTCGCCTTCGCCGATGCCTATCGCCACGTTGCCGATCCTGGGGCGATGGAGCTGCCGCCCGCGGCGCTCCTCGATCCCGACTACCTCGCCGAACGCGCACGCCTCATCCGGCTCGACCGCGCCCAGGATTTCGGTCACGGCGAACCGCCGCGCGGCGGCACGGTCTATCTCGCCGCCGCCGACGAGCACGGCATGATGGTGTCGTTCATCCAGTCCAACTACATGGGATTCGGCTCCGGGGTGGTGGTGCCGGGCACCGGCATCAGCCTGCAGAACCGCGGCGCGGGCTTCAATCTCGTCCCCGGCCATCCGAACTGCGTGGCGCCCGGCAAGCGGCCGTTCCAGACCATCATTCCCGGCTTCGTGACCAAGGACGGCGAGGCGTTGATGTCGCTCGGCCTCATGGGCGGCACCATGCAGCCGCAAGGCCATGTGCAGCTGATGGTGCGCATGGCCGATTACGGCCAGTCGCCGCAAAGCGCGATCGATGCGCCGCGCTTCCGTATCGAACAGGGGTTGAAGGTCAATTTCGAGGCGGCGTTCGCGCCCGAAACCATCGCCGAGCTCGCGCGCCGCGGCCATCAGCCCACGGAGCTGCCGCCCGCCTATCACGACTTCGGTTGCGCGCAGATAATCCGGGCCTCCGAGGCGGTTTACTCCGGCTGTTGCGATTTAGGGCGCAACACCTTATGGTCGGTTTTTTAGCC
>QGUL01000506.1 GCA_003242425.1 Pseudomonadota bacterium
TGGGGCGTCGAGCTCCGCAGGCGTGCGCGGCGTGCCGGCACGCGCCAGATAGGCGGGCGCGGCGCACACGATCCGGTACAGGTCGCAGATCTTGTGCGCCACGAGCGACTGGTCGGCAAGCGGCCCGAGCCGCACACCGAGGTCGATGCCCTCGGCGACGAGGTCGGAAAGCGTGTCGCTCACCCGCAACTCCACTTCCACTTCGGGATAGCGCGCGAGAAAGCGCGGCAGCGCCGGCACCATGGCGTAGGTGCTGAAGGCGGCGAACACCGACATGCGCAGCTTACCGCGCGGCCGCTCGCGTGCGCGGCTCACTTCGTTCTCCGCGTCCTCCAGCGCGGCGAGGATGTCCCGGCAGCGTTCGTAGAAGCGCTCGCCTTCGGGCGTGAGCGACAGCCGGCGCGTGGTGCGGTTCAGCAGTCGCGCGCCGAGCCGTTCCTCCAGACGGGTGATGAGCTTCGAGATGGTCGAAGGCGCCACCTCCTTGCGACGTGCCGCGGCGCTCAGTCCGCGCTGTTCCACCGTCAGCACGAACGCCTCCATTTGCGCATAGACGTCTGCAGCGGGGATCTTTGCCATAACGGAAAAGAAGAAGTGAAGGACGGCACATTGTAGCGCCGTGCGGCAAAAACTAGAGTGGATGCGTATTCACTCAAGGAGAGCGCCATGCTCCGCGCGCAACATGCTCTCGACCGCCGTGCCCGCGAATTGCGCCGTGCCTATGTGGCCGACTTGTTCGTCCGTGCGCTCGCTTCACTGCGCGAGCGCTTCACCAGGCATGAGAAGCGCATGTCCTCCGCGTCCGGCCGCCTGGATCCCCGGCGGCTTTGAGATGCGGGGGCTGCCATGACCAAAGTGCTGGTGTTGTATTACTCCGCCTACGGCCACATCGAACGCATGGCCCAGGCCGTTGCCGAAGGCGTGCGCGAGGCGGGCGCGGAAGCCGTCATCAAGCGCGTGCCCGAGCTGGTGCCCGAAGAAGTGGCGCGCAAAGCCGGCTACAAACTCGACCAGCCGGCGCCCGTCGCAACCGTGGACGAACTCCCCGAGTACGACGCCATCATCTTCGGCACCGGCACGCGCTACGGCAACATGACGGCACAGATGAAGAATTTTCTCGATCAGACCGGCAAGCTATGGGCGAGCGGGGCGCTGGTGGGCAAGGTCGGTTCGGTGTTCACTTCCACCGCCACGCAGCACGGCGGCCAGGAATCGACCATCCTGAGCTTCCATACCGTGCTGTTGCATCTGGGCATGATCATCGTCGGCCTGCCTTACGCCTTCCAGAAGCAGATGGAGATGGGCGAGATCCTCGGCGGGTCGCCTTACGGTGCGGCCACCATCACCGGTGGCGACGGCAGCCGCCAGCCTTCGCAGATCGAACTGGAAGGCGCGCGTTTCCAGGGCCGGCACGTGGCGACCATCGCCGCGCGGCACGCGGCGCGGGCCTGAGGCGGGCACCGCGGGTTCTCAAGCGTCGTTATCGGCGGCGCGCTCCACCATGCCTTCACCCAATCCTGGGCGACCCATCTTGCGGAAGATACAGCCCGTCGGTTGCAGGACTACGAACTGGAAGGGCTCATCGCGGCCGCGTTGGGCGATGCTTGGTC
>QGUL01000507.1 GCA_003242425.1 Pseudomonadota bacterium
GGATGTGTTTTAGAGGCAGGTGCTGGGGATTTCGGGTCGCAGCTTCGCCGGGAGTGTAGAGGGGCGTACCTCCTGCGCGTCGCGGCGCCCGGTTTCCGGAGGCGCGTGGTGTAAGGGGGATCGACGACCCTCGGCACACCGCGTCACGCACGGCAGCTTCGACGGTGACGGATCGCGTGAGCAGGCGAAGCGCGAAGTTGAAGGAAGGCGGCGATGAAGGCATATCGAGCGCGGGCGAACGAGACTGGACCCAAGGCGCATATCGTCTGGGTGACCGGCGCGGCATTGATCACGTGCGTGTGGGCGGGCGCCCATGCGCAGGCGTCATCCCAGACGGCGCCAGAGCAAAGCGGAGCGCCGGGTGCGGCGACCCAGCTTCCGGAAGTCACCGTTTCGGGAACACGGGAGGAGGAGCTCCTCGTCGAAACGCCGGCCTCCATCGGCGTGATTCGCGGAGACGTCGTCGACGAGGTTAAGCCCACGCATCCTTCGCAGATTGTCGGGCAGGTGCCCGGCGCCGCGGTGACGGTCACGAACGGCGAAGGCCATACCACCGCGATCCGCCAGCCGTTCACGACCGACCCGGTCTATCTCTTCCTAGAGGACGGCATCCCCACGCGTTCGACCGGCTTCTTCAATCACAACGCGCTTTACGAAACCAATCTGCCCATGGCCGGCGGTATAGAAGTCACGCGCGGTCCGGGTTCGGTGCTCTACGGCTCCGACGCCATCGGCGGCATCGTCAATGTGCTGACGCGCAGGCCCCCGCGCGGCGAAGCGAGCGAGTTGATGCTCTCGGGCGAAGGCGGCAGCCACGGCTGGTGGCGACTGCTGGGCGGCGGCGGACTGGGGTATGCGAGCGGCGGATGGCGCGGCGATTTCAACGTAACGCATACCGACGGCTGGCGCGACAAGACCGGTTATGACCGTCACGGCGGAAATCTCCGGTGGGATCACGAGACGGCCTCCGCGGGTTCGTTCAAAACGCTGATCGGCTATTCCAAAATCGACCAGGACACCGGCGCGAACGCGCCTTTGCCCAGGGCGCTATACAAGCATCACCCCACCACGAACCTGCATTCCATCGCCTTCCGCAAGGTGGAGGCGTTCCGGATCTCGACCACTTACGAGTACGAGCGCGGCAACGATCTGATCTCGCTCATTCCCTATTTCCGCGACAACAGCATGGATCTGCTCGCCTCCTTCAGGCTGGCCGCGCCGGATCCGACCGTCTATACGACGGAGAACCAGTCCTTCGGGCTGCTGGCCAAGTGGCGTCGCGATTTTCCGGGCAAGCTGGCGGCGCGACTCATCGCCGGGGTGGACATCGACTACAGTCCGGGGAGCCGCGACGAGTCGCGCATCTTCGTCAACTTCACCGGCGCCGGCGCCTCGCGTAATTTCACTTCCTATACCACCGGACCGAAGCTTTACGACTACGACGTGAGTTTCACCGGCATCTCGCCGTACGTTCACGGCGAAATCTCGCCGGTCGAGCGGCTGCGCATCAGCGGCGGCGTGCGCTACGACCGGCTGGAATACGACTTCGACAACAAACTTGCGCCCGGTCTGCTGGAAGTCGCGGGGCGGTTCTACGGTCAGCCGG
>QGUL01000508.1 GCA_003242425.1 Pseudomonadota bacterium
TTCAAGCGAAGTTCCGCGATGCGGCCTAAGCCGTTTACGCCTTAGGCTTGTCCGACACCGCCAGTGACGCGATCGCTTCCGCATCGGCGCGTGTCGCGGTACTTGCACCGTTCCCAGCCGGCTCGACAACCTGCGCCCGCACATGCGGCAGCGCCTCCGGAAACTCACGCTGGATGTAAGTGATCAGCCCTTCGCGGATGCGGCAGCGCAGGTTCCAGGCGTCGCCGGAGTTGCCCGCGCTCGCCAGGGCGCGGATCTGCATGGCGCGTTCGTTGGCGTCGGTGACCTGCAGCGTCATGACGCGGCCGTCCCATTCCGGCGCCGATTCGCAGATGCGTTTCAGTTCCTCCCGCAGCGGTTCGAGCGGCATGCGGTAGTCCACCCACAGGAACACGCTGCCGAGGATGTTCGCACCGGTGCGCGTCCAGTTCTGGAACGGGTTCTCGATGAACCACTGCAGCGGGACGATCAGGCGGCGCTCGTCCCAGATCTTAACCACCACGTAGGTGCCCGAGATTTCCTCGATGCGGCCCCATTCGCCTTCGACGATCACGACATCGTCGATGCGGATGGGCTGCGACATGGCGATCTGCAGACCGGCGATGAGGTTGCCGAGCACGGGGCGTGCGGCGAAGCCGACCACGATACCGGCAAGCCCGGCCGAAGCGAGCAGGCTCGCGCCGACCTGCCGGATGCTGGGGAAGGTCATGAGCGCGATCGCCACGCCGATCAGGAGGATGACGCCATTGGTGACACGCGTCAGCACCGTCGCCTGCGTCCACACGCGGCGCGCGTCGAGATTGTCCGGACGGTCCACGGGGAAGCGCAGCATGGCGACATCGCGTATGCCGAGCACGGCCTGGATCGCCAGCCACGTGACGGTCAGAACGATGAGCACCAGCAGCAGGTGCTGCACACCGTTGACCCAGGTGAAGCGCTCGTGGTCCAGCGTCTGCAGCACGCTTTGCACAGCGAACAGCGGCAGCAGCACGCGCATCGGCCGGATGGAACGCCGCAGAAAGGCGCTCAGATAAGCGCTGCGTGCAACGAGCCTGGTGATGAGCTTGGTCGCGACGATCTGTACGAGCAACCCCGCCAACGCGGCGCAGATCACGACCGTGACGATCGCCAGGGCAGGGCCGCCGAAGAAGTCGAATATCGGAGTCCAGTGCATAGGCATTCCCCCGTCGTATTGGCCGAAGCGCGCAGGTTGCACGCATTGCACAATATGAGCAAGTCCGGCGCCAGGATGATGCGGGCACTCCGGTCAATGTCCCGCTATACGGAATATGACCACGCAGCACGCCGGAGCCGACGCGCAGCGGCGAATGATCTCGCAGAAGAACGAGCCGCTTGTCAGGGATGCGCCGCTGTCGGACTTACTTCGATGCTGCCACCGTGATCACGGCGCCGACCACGACGAGCCCGACGCCGAACACGCGCCACAGCGTGATCGACTGCTGCGCGAGGTTCAATACGCCGAAGTGATCGATCAGCAGCGAGGAAGTCATCTGTCCGGCGACGATGAGGGCGAGCATGGCCGCGGCGCCGAGTTTCGGCACCTGTCTCTTATCAACATCTCGGAGCCCACGAACGGAACTCTTT
>QGUL01000135.1 GCA_003242425.1 Pseudomonadota bacterium
TCCGGAGCGCGCACCTCCTCGGCCGGCGCCTGGCTCCGGGCCCGTTCTATCATCATCCAAGCCCGCTCGACGTCCGGCGTCATGGGGTTCTCGAGACCGATGCGGTTCCCCGTCTTGATGTCGCGCCAGATCCTGCCCTGAGCGTCCTCGCCGCCCACCTCCACGATGGTCGTGTAATTGAGGTTGAGCCCGTTGCGCTGGAGCAGATCGACCGCCTGGTCGAGCTGTTCCCGGTCCGGACGGTAGTGGCCGCTGAGGTTGTTGACGTGCAGCAGCCAGCCGTCCTGTACCACCATGTGCCCCGCCATCGCCACAGGCTCGCCGCCCGTGAAGCTCGAGTGGTGGAACCGGCCGGGCTCGTTCTCCATGCTGGCGTAGATGCGGCCGTCGGCGTCGATCACGAAGATGGCACCGTCGTGCTTGGTGCCGGTGCTGAACGGCTCACCGGTCTGCTTGTAGAACAGCCTGCCGTCGACGATGACGAGCTCGCGCGCTTCACGCTCCTCGGCCGTCAGGTACTTCACCTTGCCGTCCTTCGGATTGCCCGCCAGGTCGCGCTGCCAGTCCTTGTGCAGGCTGTTGCCGCGCGAGATACCGTGCTCCTCGCCCTTGTAGTCGTTGCCGATGCCCTTGAGCTTCAGGCCGTTGGCCGGGTTGACGTAAACCGTGCGGCCGTCGTCGGCGGTGCCGACCACCCGCAGCTTGCCGTCGCGCTGCATCGCCCGGATCACATCCGGCCGGATGGCGTCTTCGAACGTCCTGACGGAAGGATCGTTGATCGGCTTGCCGGCCGTCCAGTCGTGCAGGCCGCCCGGGCCATACCCGACGACACGCGCCTCGCTCAGGTCCGCGCCGCTTTTCTGCAGCAGCTCGTAGCCTTGTTTGAGCTGATCGCCGTCGGGCCAGTAATGGCCGCTCGGGTTGTTGATGTGCATCAGCTTGCCGTCGCGCACGACGATGTGGTCGGCCAGCGCCACCGGCTCGCCGCCGGTGAAGCTGGAATGATGGAAGCGGCCCTGCTCGTTTTCCGCGCTGGCATAGATGCGGCCGTGCGCGTCGATGACGAAGATCGCGCCGTCCGGCTTGTCGCCGGTGTCGAACGGCAGCCCGGTCTGTTTGTTCACCAGCAGGCCGGTGGCGGGATCGACGGCAAGCTCGCGGGCCGCGCGGTCGGCATCGTTCAGATAGCGCACACCGCCCTTCCCCTGCCAGTCGGGGTGGGTCGTGTGCCCCTTCGAAATGCCGTGCTCCTCGCCCTTGTAGTCGTGCGAAATCCCGGTCAGCTTCAGACCGTTGTTCGGATTGAAGTAGATCTCGCGGCCGTTGACCGTGCCCTGGTATTGCAGTTCCTCGATGCCCAGCTTCTGCGCGACGGCGCGCAGCGCGTCAGGACGCATGAGTTCGACGATGTCGCGTGCCGTCCCGGTCAGGTCGGTGCCGGTGGTCAGATCACGAACGTAGTCCGGGCCTCGTTCGACCACACGGGCCGAGGACAGATCGGCGCCCGCACGACCCAGCAGATCTACACCCTGCCTGAGCTGCTCGCCGTCGGGACGATAGTGGCCGCTCTGGTTGTTGAGATGGAGGATCTTGCCGTCGCGCACGACGATGTGGCCTGCCAGCGCCACCGGCTCGCCGCCGGTGAAGCTGGAATGATGGAAGCGGCCCATCTCGTTTTCGGCGCTCGCATAGATGCGGCCGCTCGCGTCGATGACGAAGATCGCGCCGTCCGGTTTGTCGCCGGTATCGAAAGGCAGGCCGGTGACTTTGTTGACCAGCCTGCCGCTTTCCGGATCGACCACCAGCTCGCGCGCCCGGCGTTCGGGCTCGCTGAGATAGCGGATTTCGCCCGCGTCCTTCCATTCCGCGTATTTGCGATGGGCTTCTGAATTGCCGGTGTTCTCGCCGACGAATTCCGACCCGATGCTGATGAGTTTCAGCTTGTTAGCCGGATTCACATAGACGGTCCGTGAACCGTCTTCGGCCGTGCCGATCGGCTGCAGCGACGCCAGCACGGCGGCACGGTCACCGGTGGACACGCCGTGGTTCGCTGGCGGCACTTCCGGACCCGCGGCGTCGCGTGCCTCGGGCGCACGCGGTCTATCGTCGCTCGTCGGCGCCTGCCTGCGCGTGACATCCGGAGCGACGCTCGCGACGACCTGACGTTCGCCGGTGCCGTCGCCAAGCGGCCGTGCAGCGGGCTCGCGCCGGGACACGTTGTCGGCCGGCGCGCCGGCATCGCGCGGCCGGGACGCGTCGGGCTCGCCGCCGGAACGCGTAGGCGGCTGCGGCGCATCGTTCGTCGCGACACGCGTGAACGCCGCGTCGTTGCGACCCGCGGCGCCGGTTTCGGGCCGCGCGCCTTCCGCATTGGGCTTGCGCACCTGGGCGGCACTCGACATCGGCGAGTTGTAGCTGCTCGGCGGCTGCCCTAAGCCGTCGTGATCCGGACGCAGGTTCGGCGTCGCGTCGGCGACCGGCTTGCGCTCCGACGCGCCAGGCGCGAACGCGACATTGGTGTCCGGACGAAGACTCGTAGCAACCGGATCGGTGCCGCCCGGTTTGCGCAGTTGCGCCGTGCCCGACGCCAGCGAGTTGTAGTGCGCAGGCGGCGCGCCAGACGCATCGGCATCCGGACGCGTCGTGCCCGGGGCCATATCGGCGCCCGGCTGACGGACCGGCGCGCTCGGCGCGGTCGCGACGCTGGTGTCCGGACGCGGCGGCACAGCGCCCGTATCGGTACCGCCCGGCTTGCGCACTTGCGTCGTACCCGACACCAGCGAGTTGTAATGCGCGGGCGGCGTGGCGGACGCATCGGCATCCGGACGCGCACCGGGGGCCGCATCGGCGGCGGGCTGACGCGCGACGACAGTCGTGTCGGGACGCGCCGCCGTATCGGTAACGGGCTTACGCTCGGGAGCGGTGACCGGAGGCATCGCCCCATAGCCGGACGCCGGCTTCGTCGCGCCCGTGACGTTGTCGGTATCGGGACGCGGGCGCTTCGGCGCGTCCGTATCCGGCTTGCGCGCCGTAAGGGTCGGGCCGTCCTGTTGCGGACGAGCGCCGCCCGGGTCGGCGGCAGCGCTCGCACGATGCGAGCCGATCGACACCCCACCCGTGTCGGCACTGGTGCGGTGCGAGCCGATCGACACGCCGCCCTGGTCGGCATCGCGCGCGCCCGACTTGTTGGAAGGTTGGGCCGACTGCCAGGTGCTGGAATCGTTCGCCGGCTTGGCGGACCCGCTCGCTTTGAACAGCTTGCCGCTCACCTGGCCGGCCTTGCCCTCGTCCGAACCGAGCGCGCTCGCCACCGTGCCGCGCAGCTCGAAGTCGACGCTCGACTCCTTGTGATGCGTCTCGACGTTGCTGACAGTCGTCGTGCCGCGCACCGTGACGTTCTGCGTCTCCTCGGTCGCGCCCTTGAGGGTGGCGTTGCCCCCCACGACCAGCCCGCTCACGCCGCCCTGCCCGCCGGAGATGCCGCTTTGCTGACCGATCGTCACGCTGTCCGTCTTGTTGGAGCTGGCGTCGATGAAAACGCCGGTGGTGGCCAGTTGGTTGGCGCGGTCGACGCCGCGATCCTGGTAGTAGTCGATCTTCTCGCCGGTCGACATGCCCTTGGTGCTGCCGCCCTTGTCGGTATTGACGGTGCCCAGACCGGCATAGATCGAAACGTTGGTGTTTTCCTCCAGCTTGCGGTCGGTGCGCGTTTCGACGACGAGATTGCCCTTGATCTCGCCGCTCACGCCGCCCCCGGCGTCGATGTTGGCGCCCGCCAAGGTGGCATCGCCGCCGACGTTCAGCGTCGTGCCGCCGGTGGTGCGGATGAACGCGTTCTGGTTGGTGAGGTTGTCCTTGTTGTCCACGCCGACGTCGAGATCGACGCTGCCGCCGAAGGACTTGCTGCCTTTGCCGTCGTTACCGTCCTGGTCGATGCCCAGATCGATTTCGGTCCTGCCCTTGACCAGATGGCTGTCGCGTTTTTCCGTGCTCTGGGCGGACTCCATCGTGAAGTTGCCCTTCACGTCGATCTCGGCCGTGGACGCCACGACCTGCGTACCTTCCAGACGCGTGTCGCCGCCGGACTGGATGGTGAACTTCCCGCCGGCCGTTACGCCGCCGCCCTGACGGTTGTCGGCCTGGTACTCCTCGCGCCCCTGTTCGAAGCTCACGCCGACATTGAGCGCGCCGTCCTTGAGCATGTTCATGCTCTTGCCCACCGACGCGCCCAGATCCGCGCCGCCGCCGTCCGAGGACGAGGTGCGCGTGACCGAGCTCGAAAGCGCCTGGAAGTCGATATTGCCGCCTGCGATGAGCGAGGTGTCGCCCTTGGACGTGATGTTGGTGCCCTGGAAGAGCATGTCGTCGCCCGACTTGAGCACGACATTGCCGCCCGCGTTGATACTGCCTGCCACGCCGGTACGCGAGGTTTCTTCCATCTCCGTCGTGCGGGCCGAGGCGCCGACATTGGCGGACGCGCAAGTCAGATCCGCGCACGCGCTGGCGGACACGTTGGCGCTGCCTTCCTGCGACGCCGACCGCGTGGTGAGGAAGTCGTTGGCCTGCTTGAACTGCAGATTGCCGCCGGCATCGACGACCACATCCTTCCCGGCATCGATCTTCGTGCCCTCGAAGACGGCGTCCTCGCGGGTGCGGACGATGACGTTACCTCCGGCGTTCATGCTGCCGACGACCGCGGTCGAGGAACGCTGCCAGTCGTCCTGATTGCTGCCATGCGCGCTGGCGGCCGCCGTGACTTCGGTCGCGGCGTTCACGCCCACCGTGAGCATGCCGCCGCCGCTGGTGCTGCTGGAGGAAGTCTCCAGATGGTTGTAGGCGGCCTTGGCCTCGTAGCTGCCGACGTCGAGTCTGATGTCCTGGCCGGCGGTGTACTTGGTGCCTTCGTCGGTCAGCTTGCCGCTCACCTGGTAGTTGATGTTGCCGCCGGCCTTCATCTCGGTGACGACCGCGTCGTCGCGGTTTTCCGTCGCGCTGCTGGTGCCGGCGTTGACGGTGATCCGGACCTGGCTCTCCGGAGAGGCGATGTTGATCTGACTGCCCTGCCCGGTCGCGATATCGGCGATGGACTGGCCGATACCGCCCGTGGTCACGCCGGACATCAGACCGACCTCATAGTTGTCGGCGCTCTGCATGGAGCTCGTCTGGTTGCGCGCGGCCCTGTTCTCGACCTCCGCGGCGGCGATGTTGATGTCCTTCGCCGCGTCGTAGCGCGTGCCTTCGTTGGTCAGCTTGTTGCCGGCGATGATCGTGATGTCGCCGTCCGACTTGAGCGAGCTGGTGCCGGCGATACGGGCCGATCCAGTAGAATCCGAAGAGCCACCCTCGATCTTGAAGCCGGTGAAGGCCCCCTCGGGACTGGCCTCCGCGGCCACGCCGATGCGAATCCCCTCGGAGCTGCTGGTGGTGTTGGAAGTGTGATAGGCCGCCGTGATGTCCACGTCCTTGGCGGCCTCGATCCAGATGCCTTCCTCGCCGGCCGTGATGTTCGACCCCTGGATGGCGACGCTGCCCTTGCCGCTGAGGATCTGGACGCCCTTGCCCTCCACCATGCTGCCGAGCTCTTAGTTTCGGTTGTTCGACTTGTTC
>QGUL01000509.1 GCA_003242425.1 Pseudomonadota bacterium
CCAAAACAAATCCCCAGCACCCAACCCCTGCCAAACACGCGGCGAAAACCGCGAACCAGACTCCACGATCTATCCCTGCAAAAAAACCTGCGGTACACATGAAGGTGGCTAAAGGCAGCCCGGGATGATCCTTAAGCCTTTCCCAATAAGAACGGCGCTCGCTCACTTCCCTTCCTCCTTCGACAGCGCGGCGCGGGCCTCCCCCAACGCTCGCATCGGTGCTTCAGGATCGAAGCCCAGGCGCCGATACGTGTCCGCTGATGGAATCCAAGTAATCAGCTCTGCCAGCGCCTTTGCCAGCTTGTCGGCGCGCAGATGCTCAGCGTGCCAGTCGGCCACTCGATCTGATGCTTGCTGCTCCCAGCTATCCCGGTCAGCGCGCAGCCTTTCCACCTCCGCCCGCAGCGCTTTGATCTCGGTTTCCTGTGCGGCCGCAGCATGGGCGTAGCGGTCAAGGCGGTCGGCGAGGGCCTCGCGGTTGATAGGCCCATGCACCCCGTCGATCCCGTTCCGGATGATGGCCGCGTCTACGCGAAGCTCATGCTCCACGCTGCACGGCAGCAGTTCAACGTCAGCCACGGGGCACCTCCGTCTCGCGCAGATATGCGTCAATGGCGTCGATCAGGGCACGGTCATCACGGATGCGCCGCTGACGCTCGGCCATGCTCGGGCCGAACAGGAATCGAATCAGTCGGCGCATCACTCCCCCTTCTGGCGGTTGGCGGCGAAGCCATCGGCGCGGCCTCCCTGCTGCTGGGCGACGTTGGCGCGCCGGTTCCAGGCGGCAATGGCCGACTTGGCGGAACGGCGGTATTCCGGGTGCAGTTCGCCCAGCGTGCGGGCGTAGAACGTCGAGCCTTCCGGCGCTTCCGGGTCGTAGCAGAACCTTGTTAGACGGCTCGGACCGGGGAAGAACTGGCCGGATGCCTGCGCGCCGCAGCCACCATACTCCTCGGAACACGAGACCCAGAATGAGGCGGTGTGCGTGTTTTCGAGGCGCGGCGCATCCGCACTCCCACAGAACGGGCACGGCAGCAGATCAGTCTCAGTGGTCATCGGTCGGCTCCTTCTTGAAAATCCACGTCCACGGATCGCCGTACATGACTGCTCCGTGGATCGGGTATCCGACAATCGCCAACGCAGCGAGTAGCGCGAGGAAACCGGTCACGTCGTCGGCTCCTGCTGCTGGGTGGCGAGGGCGCTTATTGCAGCAAGTGCCGCGTCGCGGTAGTCCTGCCATCGGAACTCATTGCCGCTAGCGTCGCCTTGGCGATCGGGGTTCTCTTCGCACGCCACGCAGATCGCGCGTGCAACAGCCTCCACCATAGCCTCATCCACGGCTGCGGGCTGCTGCGAAAGGGCTTCTGCAATAGCGCTGATGCCGAGAGCCCATCGGATACGCTGGGCGCAGTCTTCCTTTATCACTGCTTCGTTGATGTATCCGTCTCGTCGGCACCCGGCAGCGTCACGCTCCCACTGTTCGGCCAACGTCAGCAACTTCCGCACATCCACTCGCGCGGCTGGCTGCTGCTGCGCGGCGGTGATGGCTTCCAGCCTCGACGCCAGCTCGTCCCGCTGCGCACGGATGCATCCCGGGCG
>QGUL01000136.1 GCA_003242425.1 Pseudomonadota bacterium
CCGCCTTCCGAGTTTCCACCGTCTCAACCACGGCCCCGCGACCTTGGCGTTCGCTTGCCCCGCCCGTTGATCAACCCGCGCATGAAAGCGCGCTGGAAAGACCCCGAGCAGGTCTCGCTGGCGTTGCGCAGCGCGGCGGCCTTAATCTCCAGCGCCGTGACGTCGGTGAGCGCGCGGATGGTGGTGCTGCGCTGCGAGGGCTTGTCGACGAAATAGAGCAGCTCGCCGAAGATGCTGCCGCGCTCCAGCACGTTGAGCAGCTTGCCGCCCATATGGACTTCCACTTCGCCCTGCACCAGCAGGAAGAAGCTGTCGCCCGGATCGCCTTCCTTGATGATGACCGTGCCGCGCGGGATGTTGCGCCACGAACCGATGCGCAGGCCCTCCCACAGCATCACGTCGTCGAAGTCGGCGAAGAAGGGCAGTTGCCGCAGCTCGTTGAACTTCTCCGAATCGGACAGCGTCTCGCCCGATAGCCGCAGGCTGCCGAAGGCCGCCGACAGGTCCTTGCCGAACTCGATCCAGGTCTGGTAGCGGTCGGCCGGATTCTTCTGCATCGCCTTGAGGCAGATGTCGTCGAGGAGCTTCGGCAGGTCGGGCCGCACGCTCGAAGGCGGCATCGGCGGCATGTTGAGGATCTCGTAGGTGAGCGAGAGCTGGTTCGAGGCGTTGAAGGGCAGCTTGCCGGTGAGCAGTTTGTACATCACCACACCGAGCGAATAGATGTCGGTCTGGTGGGTGAGCTTTTCCATGCGGATCGCCTCGGGCGACATGTACGCGGGCGAGCCGACGCCTGCCATCTGCGTGGTCTCGCTCGCCACGTCCACAAGGTACGAAGCGCCGAAATCGCTGACCTTGATGTCGCCCTTGTCGCTGTAGAGGATGTTGCCCGGCTTGATGTCGCGGTGGATCACGCCCATCTGATAGGCGTAGTCGAGTGCGCGGATGCACTTGAAGATGATCTCCACCACCTTGCCGAGCGGCAGCAGGTTGTCGACCTCGCAGAAGGTCTCCAGCGTCGTGCCCGGCACGTACTCCATGACGATGTAGCTGTACTCGGGCTCGGTCACCGCATCGTAGGTCTCGACGATGTGCGGATGGATCAGCCGGCCGGCGAGCGCCTGCTCGGCGAGAAAGCCCTTGCGCTGCATCTTGAGGTTGCGTTCCTCGCCTTCCTCCTCGTGGAAGAACACCTTCACGGCCACGTCGCGGTTGTTGAAGGGGTCGTGGCCGAGATACACACGGCTCGTCGCGCCGCGCCCGATCTCCCTGATGATCGGGTACTTGCCGATGCGCCACTGGAGCTCGAACTTGAACACGGCTTGGCGAACCCCGCTCGCTCAGGCGTGGTCGTGTCCGCAGTGATGCTCCGCGTCCGGATCGAAGGGGAAGCTCGCCAGTGCCACCTTGCCCGCCTTCGCCCGCACGATGACGTTGCGCGGATCGTAACCCTGCGCCTGCAGATCGTTGTAGAGCTTGTCCTTGTGATACAGCACGTGACAGATCTGGGCGGCGCGTTCCTCGGCCTTCTTGAAATTCGTCAACTGGCCGGCGACCACTTCGCGGCCGTCGGCGCATTGGATCGCTACGACGTAACTCATTGCACTACCTTTCCATGTCCGGCCGGAATCTGGGCGGCGCGGCGGGCCGGAGGCTGTGCCGCCTGGGCCCGAAGTGTAGCCCATGGCGGGCGCGAACAAGCCGGATCGGCCTTTCCGATGCTTGAAAGCCGGGCGCCCGCCCGCATTTAGCCAGCAACCGGATTCAAAGGAACCGCCATGCGCTTCGACAAACTGACCACCAAGTTCCAGCAGGCCCTGGCCGACGCCCAGAGCCTGGCCGTGGGCAACGAGAACCCCTACATCGAGCCCGTGCACCTCATGCTGGCCATGCTCCAGCAGGAGGACGGCAGCACGGCCTCGCTGCTGCAGCGCGCCGGCGTCAACGTCGGCCGCTTCCAGAGCGCGCTCAGGCAGCAGATCGACCGCCTGCCCAAGGTGCAGGGCACCGGCGGCGAGATCACGATTTCGCGCGATCTCAACAACTTGCTCAACCTCACCGACCGCGAAGCGCAGAAGCGGGGAGACCAGTTCATCGCCTCGGAGATGTTCGTGCTGGCCGCCACCGAGGACAAGGGCGATCTCGGCCGGCTGTTGCGCGAGGCGGGCGGCAGTCGCAAGGCCATCGAGCAGGCCGTGGACGCCGTGCGCGGCGGCGAAGCCGTGACCAATCCCGAGGCCGAGGGCCAGCGCGAGGCGCTGAAGAAATACACCATCGACCTCACTGAACGCGCGCGCCAGGGCAAGCTCGATCCGGTGATCGGCCGCGACGACGAGATCCGCCGCACCATCCAGATCCTGCAGCGCCGCACCAAGAACAACCCGGTGCTGATCGGCGAACCCGGGGTAGGTAAGACCGCCATCGTCGAAGGCCTGGCGCAGCGCATCGTCAAGGGCGAAGTGCCCGAGTCGCTCAAGAACAAGCGCGTGCTGGTGCTCGACATGGCGGCGCTGCTCGCCGGCGCGAAATACCGCGGCGAGTTCGAGGAGCGGCTGAAGGCCGTGCTCAACGAGCTCGCGAAGGACGAAGGCCGCACCATCGTCTTCATCGACGAGATTCACACCATGGTCGGCGCCGGCAAGGCCGAAGGCGCGATGGACGCGGGCAACATGCTCAAGCCCGCGCTCGCGCGCGGCGAGCTGCACTGCGTGGGCGCCACCACGCTGGACGAGTACCGCAAGTACATCGAGAAGGACGCGGCGCTGGAACGCCGCTTCCAGAAAGTGCTCGTCGAAGAGCCGACGGTGGAGGCGACCATCGCCATCCTGCGCGGCCTGCAGGAGCGTTATGAAGTGCACCACGGTGTGGACATCACCGACCCGGCCATCGTCGCCGCGGCGGAGCTCTCGCACCGTTATATCACCGACCGCTTCCTGCCCGACAAGGCGATCGACCTCATCGACGAGGCGGCGGCGCGCATCAAGATGGAGATCGACTCCAAGCCGGAGGAGATGGACCGGCTCGACCGCCGTCTGATCCAGCTCAAGATCGAGCGCGAAGCAGTGCGCAAGGAAACCGACGAAGCCTCGCAGAAGCGCCTGGCGCTGATCGAGGAGGAGATCGCGCGCCTGGAGAAGGAATACGCCGACCTGGAGGAAATCTGGAAGGCGGAGAAACTGCAGGTGCAGGGCACGCAGCACATCAAGGAAGCGCTGGAACGAGCCAAGCTGGAACTGGAAGAAGCCAAGCGCAAGGGCGACTGGGAGAAGGCGGGGCAGTTGCAGAACGCCCGCATCCCCGAGCTGCAGGCGCAGCTCAAGAAAGCCGACGCCGGCGCGGCGAAGGGGCAGAAGCCCAGACTGCTGCGCACCGAGGTGGGTGCGGAAGAGATCGCCGAAGTGGTGTCGCGCATGACCGGCATCCCGGTTTCCAAGCTCATGCAGGGCGAGCGCGACAAGCTGCTGCACATGGAAGAGCGGCTGCACCAGCGCGTGGTCGGCCAGGACGAGGCCGTGCGCCTGGTCTCCGACGCGATCCGCCGCTCGCGCGCGGGGCTCGCCGACCCGAACAAGCCCTACGGTTCGTTCCTGTTCCTCGGTCCCACGGGCGTGGGCAAGACCGAGCTGTGCAAGGCGCTCGCCGAGTTCCTGTTCGATTCGGAAGAGCACCTCATCCGCATCGACATGTCGGAGTTCATGGAGAAGCACTCCGTGGCGCGGCTCATCGGTGCGCCGCCCGGCTACGTCGGCTATGAGGAGGGCGGCTACCTCACCGAGGCGGTGCGGCGCCGGCCCTATTCGGTGATCCTGCTCGACGAGGTCGAGAAGGCGCACCCCGACGTGTTCAACGTGCTGTTGCAGGTGCTCGACGACGGCCGCCTGACTGACGGCCAGGGCCGTACAGTGGACTTCAAGAACACCGTCATCGTCATGACCTCGAACCTCGGCTCGCAGATGATCCAGAACATGGCGGGCGACGAGCCTTCGCTCATCAAGATGGCGGTGCTGGGCGAGGTCAAGGCGCACTTCCGGCCGGAGTTCATCAACCGCATCGACGAGATCGTGGTGTTCCACGCGCTCGACGAGAAGCACATCCGCGACATCGCGCGCATCCAGTTGCGCGGGCTCGAACAGCGGCTGGAGAAGATGGACATGCGGCTGGAGATCACCGACAAGGCGCTCGAGGAGCTTGCGAAGGTGGGCTTCGATCCGCTCTACGGTGCGCGGCCGCTCAAGCGCGCCATCCAGCAGCAGATCGAGAACCCGCTCGCCAGGCAGATCCTCGAAGGCCGCTTCGGGCCGAAGGACACCATCCGCGTCGATTGCCGCGGCGGCGAGATGCAGTTCTCGAAGGCGAACGAGGTCGCCGCGCCCGCGCACTGAGGACGTTCAGGCGGCCGGCGGCTTGCCGGCCGCGACGCCCGCACGCTGACGCGCCGGGCTCTCCAGGCGCATGAAGTTGTGCGCGGTATCCACCAGCGCGAGATGCGAGAAGGCCTGCGGGAAATTGCCGAGCTGGCGTCCGGTGCGCGGATCGTACTCTTCCGCCAATAGGCCGACGTCGTTGCGGATCGACAGCAGGCGCTCGTACAGTTCCTCCGCGTCGCGCAGCCGTCCCTGCAGGATGTAGTTGTCGGCGAGCCAGAAGCTGCAGGCGAGGAAGGCGCCTTCGCCGGGTGGCAGGCCGTCCCTGCCTTCCTCCGTGCGATAGCGCAGCACGAAACCGTCCTCCATCAGTTCGCGTTCGATCGCCGCCACCGTGCCGCGGATGCGCGGGTCGTCCGCCGGCAGGAAGCCCATCAGGGGCAGGAGCAGCAGGCTCGCATCCAGCGCCTTGCTGCCGTAGCTCTGCACGAACGTGTTGCGTTCCGGGTCGTAGCCCTTGGTGCAGACCTCCTCGTGGATCATGCGCCGCAGTGCGCGCCAGCGGTCCACCGGTCCCGCCATGCCGAACTCCTCCACGCTGCGGATGGCGCGGTCGAAGGCGACCCATGCCGCCACCTTCGAAAGCGTGAAGTGGCGCGCGCCGCCGCGCACTTCCCAGATGCCTTCGTCGGGCTCGGTCCACAGCGTCTCCAGATGCCGCAGCAGCTCGCATTCCACGTCCCAGCCGGCTTCGCTGCGCACCAGCCCGAGATGGCGCGCCTGGTGCAGCGCGTCCATGACTTCGCCGTAGATGTCGAGCTGCAACTGCCTGTGCGCGGCGTTGCCGATGCGCACAGGGCGCGAGTTTTCGTAGCCGGGCAGCCAGGGCAGCTCGCTTTCCGGCAGCCGCCGTTCGCCGGCGATGCCGTACATGATCTGCACCTGCGAGGCGCTGCCGGCCACTGCGCGCAGCAGCCACTCGTGCCAGGCGCGCGCTTCGTTCTCGTAGCCCGCATCCATCAGCGCGAGCAGGGTGAAGGTCGCGTCGCGCAGCCAGCAGTAGCGGTAGTCCCAGTTGCGCGGCCCGCCGATGCATTCGGGCAGCGAGGTGGTGGGCGCCGCGACGATGCCGCCCGTGGGCCGGTAGGTGAGCGCCTTGAGCGTGATGAGCGAACGCTTGACCGCCTCGTCCCACGGCCCCCGGTAGGCGCAGCGATCCGACCAGTGGCGC
>QGUL01000510.1 GCA_003242425.1 Pseudomonadota bacterium
GCGCGCGTTCGAGCGCTTCCTCCTGCGAGCCGGCGGGCTCCGGCGAGATGAGCCGGTCTGTTTCGATCGCCATGGTCGCGGATTATGGCAGCATCGCGGGCGGGCCGCGACCTGCGTTCAGCTTTTCGAGAGCGCCTTGAGCGCCTGTTTGATGCCTTCGGAGACCGACAGTCCCTCGGGCAACTGCTTGACCGCGGCGAGCGCTTCGCGTTCGTTGTAGCCGAGCGCAAGCAGCGCGTGCAGGATGTCGCTCGACTCCGGTTGCGTGCGATTGACCGCAGCCGCGCCGCCGAGTTCGACGCCGAGCTTGTCCTTCAATTCAAGCAGCAGGCGTTCGGCGGTCTTCTTGCCGATGCCGGGGATCTTGGTGAGCCGCCCGGTCTCCTGCAGCGTCACGGCTTCGGCCAGGTCCGCCACCGACATGCCGGAGAGCACCGCCAGCGCGGTACGCGCGCCGATGCCGCTGATCTTCACGAGCTGGCGGAAGACCTTGCGTTCCGACTCGGTCAGGAAACCGAACAGCAGATGCGCATCCTCGCGCACCACCATGTGCGTGAGCAGCGTCACCCGTTCCCCGTTCTGGGGCAGGTTGTAGAAGGTGCTCATCGGCACCTCCAGCTCGTAGCCCACGCCGTGGCAGTCCACAAGGATCTGCGGCGGGTTCTTTTCCAGCAGGATGCCTTGTATGCGTCCGATCACGCCGTACCGCTCACACGAAGTTGCTGAAAATGGCCAGGCACAGCGCGAGGAAAGCGGTGCCGAAAGCGATGAGGCTCGTCCAGCGCGCCGCCTCGATGCGGCGGTGCAGCGTCTCGCGCAGCCCCGCCACTTCGGCGCGCTCCTTTTCCAGCCCCGCGATCTGTTCCTTTAGCTCGGCGATGAGCCGTTCATGCTCCGTCGCGCCCGCCTCCAGCGCCTTCACCCTCTGCTGCAACTGCTCGGCGAGCGCCTTGATCGCCTCGGCGTTGCGCTGCACCGCCTGCTGCAGTTCCGCGATCTGCTGGGCGGTAAGATCGGCCGCGTCCTTCGCGCCCTCCTTGTTCTTGGTGAAGGCCGGCAGCCGGTCGGCGACGATTTCCGCCACATAAGGCAGTCCCGCTTTCAGCAGACTGAGCCAAGCGCTCATGATCGTGCCCTCCGCTAAAGGGTCGTGCGCCGGCGCGCGCGGCCCTGGATGAGACGGCCGCCGCGTATGCGGTAGCCGCTGGTCGCCAGGGCGCCCAGCCCCTGTCCGCCGTGCGCGTGGCAGATGGCGCAGGCGAGCGCGTCGGCGGCGTCCGTACTGGGATGACCGGGGAGTTTCAGCAGACGCTTCACCATCTCCTGCACCTGCTCCTTGCGCGCATGGCCGGTGCCCACCACCGCCTGCTTCACCTGCAGGGCCGTGTACTCGCACACCGGCAACTGCGCCGCCACCGCCGCGCAGATCGCCGTCCCGCGCGCCTGGCCCAGCAGCAGCGTGGACTGGGGGTTGACGTTGACGAACACCTTTTCGATCGCCACCTGCGCCGAGTGGAGGGGGGCGTTACCCTCCCCACGCAAACCAAGGCTAATTTTGAGGCCCCCGGCAAGGCTGCAATTCCCCGCCGTGCGG
>QGUL01000137.1 GCA_003242425.1 Pseudomonadota bacterium
CCGGATGAGTGGGCCGGCGCCAAGGGGAAGGTGGCCGCGGTCCGGCTGCACGGGTTTCACGGGAAGGCCAAAGAGCCGGGCAAGCCGCCCACCGGGATCATGGGCGGAATCGCCGCCCAGACGTTGGTGACGAACACCATGGAAATGACGATCAGGCCCATGGCGATGCCCAGCGGCAGCACCGTGACCGAGCGCTTGAGGGGGACCATCTTGGCGGCGAGCACCGCGCCGGCGGCGATGCCGATCGCGACCACCCCTTGCAGCATGGTGGCCTGGGAGAGGGGGTAGTTCAGCGCCTGCTGCGCCCATTCCAGCACGATGAACTGCAGGGTCGCGCCCGCGCCCCAGAACAGCGTGGTCGTGGCGAGCGAGATCTGCCCCAGCTTGTCGCGCCACAGCAGGCTGAAGCAGTGCGAGAAGTCGCGCACCAGGTAGATCGGATTCTTGTGCGGCACGTGGTGATCCACGCCGGTGTCCGGGATGTAGAGGTTGATCACCGCTGCGGCGATGTAGGACAGGGAAATGAACAGGATCGCGCCCTCGGCCGGGCTGTCGATGAGCGGCAGGCCGAGGGCGAGCAACTGGCCCGAGACGGTCTCGCTCACCAGCGCGCCACCCAGCAGCGTGCCGAGGATGATCGAGGCGATGGTGAGTCCTTCGATCCAGCCGTTGGCGGCCACGAGCTGCTGCGGCGGCAGCAGCTCGGTCAGGATGCCGTACTTGGCCGGCGAATAGGCGGCGGCGCCCACGCCCACCACAGCGTACGCGATCAGCACCGTCAGATAGGGCGACCAGCCCGGCGCGGTGAGGTATTCGTAGAAGAACAGCATGGCGCAGCCGACGATCTTCACCAGGTTGGTGATGAACATCACCCGGCCCTTGGGCATCGAATCGGCGAACGCCCCCACGAAGGGCGACAGCACCACGTAGGAAATGGTGAAGAAGAATTTCAGGAGCGGCACCATCCAGGCGGGGCCGGAGAGCTGCATCAGGAGCTGAATGGCGGCGATGAGCAGCGCATTGTCGGCGAGCGACGAAAAAAACTGCGCCGCCATGATGGTGTAGAAACCGCGTTTCATCGATTTGTAAGGGCCGGAGCCCTTCGGCCGGGGCTCTTCTGGGGAAAAGGCGCTGCTTTATACCACGCTCTCCCAGCCGCATCGACCGTCAACAAAAGAACGCCTCGCGGCGGTGCATGGGGCCGGTCGATTGTCCAGGTCGGAAATGAGACCTATAAGTTAGTCATCCGACCCGATTTATGATTGAATAGCCCCCGTCGCCGGTTTCAGCTCGAAAGATATGGCCGATCGCAGACTCCAGGTCTTCCATGCCGTCGCGAAGCAGATGAGCTTCACCAAAGCCGCCGAGGTGCTGTTCATGACGCAGCCGGCGGTGACCTTCCAAATCAAACAGTTGGAGGAGCACTTCAACACCCGCCTGTTCGAGCGCGGGCACGGCAAGATATCGCTCACGCCGGCGGGCGAGGTGGTGCTCGAATATGCCGAGCGGATTCTTTCGCTGTCGGCGGAACTGGAGACGCGGCTGCGCGAAATGACCGGCCGCCTGTCCGGCCCGCTGCTGATCGGCGCCAGCATGACCATCGCCGAATTCCTGCTGCCGCGCGTGCTCGGCCAGTTCAAGTCGCAGTATCCGGACGTGCAGGCCAAGCTCACGGTGGCGAACTCGGAAGCGATCGAAAGCCGCGTCGCCGAACACACCCTCGACATCGGCCTGATCGAAGCGACCTCCCACCACAACTCGCTGGTGACCGAGGTCTGCTGCGAGGACGAGCTGCAGGTGGTGGTCGCGCCCGGCCATCCGCTCGCCAAGGAGAAGGCGCTCACGCCGCAACAGCTGAAGGAGCATCCCTTCATCATCCGCGAGACGGGCTCCGGGACGCGGCAGTACACCGACCTCTATTTCAAGAACGCCGGCATGTCGACCAGCGACCTCAAGATCGTGATGGAGCTCGGCAGCTCCGAATCGGTCAAGGGCGTGGTCAGCACCGGACTGGGCTATTCGATCCTGTCGCGGCTCACGGTGGCCAAGGAGCTGAAGCTGGGCGAGCTGGTGGCGGTCCCCCTGCAGCCGCGCCTGCAGCGTTCGCTGTCGCTGATCTATCCGAAGGAGCGTTTCCGCTCGCGGCTGATCAATACCTTCATCGAGTTCGCCAAGACGCAGCTCAAGGACTTCAAAGCCTGATTCGCCCGGGGGGCGTCCCGGGCGGAAACCGCCATGCCCAGACCCATCCGCGCCACCTTCGATCTGGACGCGTTGCGCGCCAACCTCGCGCTCACGCGCGCGAAAGTGGGACGCGCGCGCATCTGGGCGGTGGTCAAGGCCAACGCCTACGGCCACGGCCTGCTGCGCGCCGCACGCGCACTGGAGCAGGCCGACGGTTTCGCGCTCCTGGATCTGGACGACGCCGTAAGGCTGCGCGAGGCCGGATTCCGCCATCCGATCCTGTTGCTGGAAGGCTGTTTCGAACCGGGCGATCTGGCGGTCGCGGCCGAATACGGGCTCACGCCCGTGGTGCACTGCCTGCCGCAAATCGAGATGCTGGAGCTGTCCGGACTGCCGGTGCGGCTGCCCGTGCATCTGAAGCTCAACACCGGCATGAACCGGCTGGGCTTCGCCCTGAACGAATTCGCCCCCGCGCTGGAACGGCTGCAGCGCTGCACGGCCGTGGGCACGATCACGCTGATGACGCATTTCGCCGAAGCCGAGACCGCCGGCGTCAAGGAACCGCTGCAGGTCTTCGAGGCGGCGGCGAGCGGCATCGACGCGCCGCGCACGCTCGCCAATTCCGCCGCCATCCTGCGCTATCCGCAGACGCACGCCGACTGGGTGCGTCCGGGCATCATGCTCTACGGCTGTTCGCCGCTGCCCGACCAGAGCGCCGAGGCGATCGGCCTGCGTCCGGTGATGACGCTTTCGAGCGAAATCATTGCCGTGCAGACCCTGCAGCCGGGCGAGGGCACCGGCTACGGCCGGCTGTTCAAGGCCGAAAGCCCCACGCGCGTCGGCGTGGTGGCCTGCGGCTATGCCGACGGCTATCCGCGCCATGCGCCCACCGGCACGCCCGTGCTCGTCGCCGGCCGGCGCACGCGCCTGCTCGGCCGCGTATCCATGGACATGCTGGCGGTGGATCTCACGGACATTCCCGAGGCGGGCATCGGCACGCCGGTCACGCTCTGGGGCGAGGGCCTGTCCGCGGACGAGGTCGCCGCGGCTGCGGGGACCGTGAGCTACGAGCTGTTGTGCGCGCTCGCGCCGCGCGTGCCGCAGGTCGAGAAGAATTGAGCATGGCCAAGGCGAAGAGCGTCTACAGCTGCAGCGAATGCGGCGGACAAAGCCCCAAGTGGCAGGGGCAGTGTCCGCATTGCGGCGGCTGGAACACGCTGGTGGAAACGGTGGCCGAGCCGAACGGCGGACGCCGCTACAGCGGACTCGCCAAGGCTTCGAGCCTCACGCCGCTCGCAGACATCCGTGCCTCGCAGGCGCCGCGCATGCCCACCGGTGTGACGGAATTCGACCGCGTGCTGGGCGGGGGGCTCGTGCCCGGACAGGTGGCGCTGATCGGCGGCGATCCGGGCATCGGCAAGTCGACCCTGCTCCTGCAGGCGCTCGCCGCGATGTCGCGCACGCGCAAAGTCATTTACGTGAGCGGCGAGGAATCGGCCGAGCAGGTGGCGCTGCGAGCGGCCCGGCTGCAGCTCGAGACGGCCGCGGTCTCGCTGCTCGCGGAAATTCAGCTCGAGCGCATCGCCGCGACGCTTTCGGCCGAGAAGCCGGAGGTGGCGGTGATCGATTCGATCCAGACGCTCTATTCCGAGGCGCTGCAGTCCGCCCCGGGGTCGGTGGCGCAGGTGCGCGAATGCGCGGCGCAGCTCACGCGGCTGGCCAAGCAGAGCGGCATCACGCTCATCTTCGTCGGCCACGTCACCAAGGAAGGTTCGCTCGCCGGTCCGCGCGTGCTGGAGCACATCGTCGACACGGTGCTCTATTTCGAAGGCGATACGCAGTCGAGCTTCCGCCTGGTGCGCGCGTTCAAGAACCGCTTCGGGCCGGTGAACGAGCTGGGCGTGTTCGCGATGACGGAGAAGGGGCTGCGCGGCGTGTCGAATCCTTCCGCGCTGTTCCTGTCCGAATACCATGCGGGCGTGCCCGGCACCTGTGTGCTGGTGACGAACGAAGGCACGCGGCCGCTGCTGGTCGAAGTGCAGGCGCTGGTCGATACCGCGCACGGCATGAATCCGCGCCGGCTGGCGCAGGGGCTGGACCAGAACCGGCTGGCGATGCTGCTCGCGGTCCTGCACCGGCACGCGGGCGTGGCCTGCCACGACCAGGACGTTTTCATCAACGCGGTGGGCGGGGTGCGCATCACCGAGCCGGCGGCGGATCTGGCCGTGGCGCTGGCGGTGGTGTCCTCGTTCCGCAACCGCGCGCTGCCGGAAAAACTGGTCGTATTCGGCGAGATCGGTCTGGCGGGGGAGGTGCGTCCTGCGCCGCGCGGCCAGGAACGGCTGCGCGAAGCGGCCAATCTCGGCTTCACCCGCGCGCTGGTGCCGCGCGCCAATCTGCCGAAGCAACGCATCGAAGGGCTGGAAGCGATCGCGATCGAGCGGCTGAGCGACGCGCTGGAACAGCTCAACCGCTTCTAGCCGCTTCGCCGTATCGATACGGGGGACGCAACGTGGAACGCATTCCCAACATTCTTGCCATTGCCGGCGTCGATCCTTCGGGCGGCGCCGGCATCCTCGCCGACGTCAAAGCCATCAGCGCCAACGGCGGCTATGCCTGCGCGGTGATCGCCGCGCTGACCGCGCAGAGCACACAAGGGGTGACCGGCATCGAAGCCGTGCGGCCGGATTTCATCCGCCTGCAGCTCGACACGCTGTTTGAGGATGTGCGCATCGACGCGGTGAAGATCGGCATGCTGGGCGCGGCGCCGGCGATCGAAGCGGTGGCCGACCGGCTCGTCGCCTGGAAGCCGCCGCGTATCGTGCTCGATCCGGTGATGGTGGCGCGCAGCGGCGACGTGCTGCTGGACCGCAAGGACGTGGGCGTGCTGCGCGAAACGATGCTGCCGCTTGCCGTCGTCATGACGCCGAACCGCATCGAAGCCGGGCTGCTGCTCGAAGCGACGCCGGCGGAGAATCTGCGCGACCTGCGCCGGCAGGCGGAGAAGCTGCGCAACCTCATGGCCCACGACGGCCAGCGCTGGGTCTATCTCAAGGGCTCGCGCATGCCGGGCGGCGATGCCGTCGACCTGCTGCACGACGGCGACAAGATGATCGAGCTGCCGGGTTCGCACATCGAGACGCGGAACACCCACGGCACGGGCTGCACCCTGTCTTCCGCGCTCGCGACGCTGTTGCCGCAACGGCCGGACGTGCCCAGCGCGGCGCGCGAGGCCAAAGCCTATGTCACGCGCGCCATCGAAAACGCCGACGCGCTGCAGGTCGGCAGGGGCAACGGCCCCGTACACCACTTCTTCGCGCTGCGGCGTTCCGCCTAAGCCAGACAAAGCGCCGCGGCGCGGAGCCCCGTGCCCCCGCCCTGTCCTATAAAACACACTCAC
>QGUL01000511.1 GCA_003242425.1 Pseudomonadota bacterium
TTGTCACCGCGCCTCTTTCCCCCCCCGGGGGTGGGCCGGTGATGGTGAGGCAGTCCCCGTGCAGCAGGCCGTGCACGAGCAGCATCTTCAGCACCTGCGGCACCCCGCCCGCACGGTGGAAGTCGGTGGCGACGTAGCGTCCCGAGGGCTTGAGATCGCACAGCACCGGCACCTTGCGGCGCACGCGCTCGAAATCGTCGATGGTCCACTCCACGCCCGCCGCGGCGGCGATGGCAAGGTAGTGCAGCACCGCGTTGGTCGAACCGCCGGTGGCCATCACCAGCGACACGGCGTTCTCGATCGACTTGCGGGTGATGATGTCGCGCGGCCGGATGCCTTTCTTGATCGCCTCCACCAGCACGCGCGCCGACTCGGCGGCGCTGTCGGCCTTCTCCGGATCGACCGCCGCCATCTGCGAGGAGCCGAGCAGGCTCATGCCCAGCGCCTCGAAGGAGGAGGACATGGTGTTGGCGGTGTACATGCCGCCGCAGGCGCCGAAGGTGGGACAGGCGTTCTTCTCGATGCCGATGAAGTCCTCTTCGCTCATCTTGCCGGCGGTATAGGCGCCCACCGCCTCGAAGGGGCTAACGATGGTGAGGTCCTGCCCCTTCCACTTGCCCGGCTTGATGGTGCCGCCGTAGACGTAGATGCCCGGCACGTTCATGCGCGCCAGCGCGATCATGCCGCCCGGCATGTTCTTGTCGCAGCCGCCCACGATCAGCACGCCGTCCATGGACTGGCCGTTCACGCTGGTTTCGATCGCGTCGGCGATCACCTCGCGCGACACCAGCGAGTACTTCATGCCCTCGGTGCCCATGCCGATGCCGTCGGTGACGGTGGGCACACCGAACACCTGCGGCATCGCGCCGGCCTCCTTCAGGGCCGCCATCGCGCGGTCGACCAGCGGCTGGATGCCGGCGTTGCAGGGATTCATGGTGGAGTGGCCGTTCGCCACGCCGACGATGGGTTTGTCGAAATCCCCGTCGCCGAAGCCGACCGCGCGCAGCATGGCGCGGTTGGGCGAGCGGGCCACGCCCTGGGTGATGATGCGGGAGCGCCAGTTCGCCGGCGCAGCTTTCTTCTCCTCAGCCATGGCTCTGTTCCTCGACTCAAGCGGATGGCGCCGATCCTACGCCGCGCGCGCCATACCGTCCAATACATTAAGATGCAGCATCCCATACCTTTACGGTATCGTATGGAACTGCGGCATCTGCGCTATTTCGTCGCCCTCGCCGAGACGCTGAACTTCGGCCGCGCCGCCGCGCGGCTGCACATCTCGCAGCCGCCGCTGTCGCGCCAGATCCGGGCGCTCGAGCACGAACTCGGCACGCCGCTGTTCATGCGTACGGCGCGCGGCGTGCAGCTCACCGAGGCGGGCGCGCTGCTGCTACCCAAGGCGCGCCGGCTGCTGCGCGACGCCGAGGCGCTGCGCGCCGGCGCCCGCCATATCGCCAGCGGCGAGATCGGCCGGCTCAACATCGGCTTCATCAGCACCGCGGCCTACAACATCCTGCCTGCGCTGCTGCCGGCCTTCCACCGCGCCCACCCGCACATCAAGCTGCAATTGCAGGAGGCGACCTCGGACGTGCAG
>QGUL01000512.1 GCA_003242425.1 Pseudomonadota bacterium
CGCGCATCAACAGCATGGACATCGGCTTCCGCAGTGCGCCGGACGGTCGCGGTCGCTCGCGTTCGGTGCCGGAGGAAGCGCTGATGCTCACCGGCGACGAGAACATCCTGGATATCCAGTACACCGTGTTCTGGCAGATCAAGGACGCCGGGCAATACCTCTTCAACATCTATTCGCCCGAGGCGACGGTGAAGGCCGCGGCCGAGAGCGCGATGCGCGAGGTGATCGGCACCGTCCAGGCGCAGTTTGCGCTGGCCGAGGGCCGACCGCAGATCGAGCAGAACACGCAGGATCTGCTGCAGCGGATTCTGGACGACTACGGCGCCGGCATCCTGATCACGGAGGTTCAGCTGCGCGGCGTCGAGCCGCCGCAGCAGGTCATCGACGCCTTCCGCGACGTGCAGCGCGCGCAGGCGGACCGCGAACGCGCCCGCAACGAGGCCGAAGCCTACCGTAACGACATCGTGCCGCGTGCCCGCGGCGAGGCGCAGCGCATGATCGAGGAGGCCGAGGCTTATCGCCAGCAGGTGATCGCCGCCGCACGAGGCGACGCGGCGCGCTTCATCTCCGTCTACGAGGCCTACAAGCAGGCCCAGGACGTGACCAAGCAGCGCCTCTATATCGAGACGATGGAGGAAATCCTGCGCAACGCGACCAAGATCATCGTCGACCAGTCGGCGATGCAGCAGGGGGTCGTGCCCTATCTGCCGCTCACTGAACTGCAGCGCCGCATTCCCAGGCCGACCACAACTTCGGAACCGTCCGAGTCGCAGCAGACCATCACGCCGCGGCCGGCGCCCGCACCGCAGCAGGGAGGCCGCTGATGAAGCGTCCCGTTCTCGTTGCCGTCGGCGTCATCGCCGCGATCGTGCTTATCGTTCTGTGGGCGTCGGTGTTCACCGTTCACCAGACGCAACAGGCGCTGGTCCTGCAGTTCGGCGAGCCGCGACGGGTCGTGCAGGAGCCCGGCCTCCACTTCAAGCGGCCGTTCCTCGAGAACGTCGTCTACTTCGACAAGCGGCTTCTCGACTTCGATGCCGAGGCGCAGGAAGTGATCATGCTCGACCAGCGGCGCATGGTCGTCGACGCCTTCGCACGCTACCAGATCGTCGACCCGCTGCTGTTCTATCAGACGGTCGGGACCGAGGCGAACATGCGTGCGCGTCTGGCGGCGATCGTCAACGCCAGCCTGCGCAACGTGCTCGGCTCGGTGCCGTTTTCGGCGGTACTGTCGCCCCGTCGCGGCGCGCTGATGCGGCAGATCAGCGAGCTCGTCATCGCCGAGGCCAAGCCCTTCGGCGTGGAGGTGAAGGACGTGCGCTTCATGCGCGCCGACTTCCACCCGGACACCAGCCCGGCGATCTATGCGCGCATGCAGACCGAACGCGAGCGCGAGGCGCGCCAGGAGCGCGCGCTGGGCGCCGAGACGGCGCAGCGCATCCGCGCCGAGGCGGAGCGCGAGCGCACTGTCATCCTCGCCGAGGGGCAGCGTCAGGCCCAGACGCTGCGCGGCGAAGGCGATGCCGAGGCGACGCGGATCTATGCCGAGGCGTTCAGCCGCGACCCGCAGTTCTATGCCTTCTACCG
>QGUL01000138.1 GCA_003242425.1 Pseudomonadota bacterium
GCAAAGCCACGGGTTTTGGGGCTCTTGGCGGGCCCCCGCGCTCTTCGAGCGGCACCGTCCGCGTATTCGGCCAGACGCTGAACAGGATGCGGACTCGGGAGCTGTACGAGCTGCGCCGGGACATGGGCATGCTGTTCCAATTTGGTGCGCTCTTCACCGATCTGAGCGTTTTCGACAACGTCGCCTTCCCCATCCGCGAGCGCACCAATCTGCCCGAGCGCATCGTGAAGGATCTGGTCATGATGAAGCTCGAGACCGTGGGCCTGCGCGGCGCGGCCCATCTGCGGCCGCAGCAGCTTTCCGGCGGGATGGCGCGGCGCGTGGCGCTGGCGCGCGCCATCGCGCTCGACCCGAAGCTGATCATGTACGACGAGCCCTTCGCCGGGCTGGACCCGATTTCGCTGGCGATCACCGGCAAGCTGATCCGTGACCTGAACGACGCGCTCGGCGCCTCGTCTGTGATCGTCACCCACGACGTGCAGGAATCGCTGCAAATCGTCGATCACGTCTATTTCGTCTCCGAAGGGCGGATCGTCGCGCACGGCACGCCCGACGAGGTGCGCAACTCCGAGTTGCCCTTCGTGCGGCAGTTCGTTCAGGCGCAGACGGACGGACCGGTGCCGTTCCACTATCCGGCACAGCGGCCTTATCGCGAGGAGTTGCTGGCCTAGCATGGGATTCCTGCTCGATTTCGTCGAACGCCTCGGCGCCTATGTGAATCACCGCATCGCGCGGCTGGGCTTTGCCGCACGCTTCCTGTGGGTGATGCTGCGGACCTCGGGCACCAGCCTCATGCGCCTGCATCTCACCATCCGGGAGATTTATTTTGCCGGCGTGCTGTCGCTGATCATCGTGTCGGTTTCGGCGCTCTTCGTCGGCATGGTGCTGGCGCTGCAAGGCTACGATACGCTGGTGCGCTTCGGCGCGTCCGAGGCGGTGGGCACCCTGGTCGCCTTGTCGCTGGTGCGCGAGCTGGGGCCGGTGATGGCCGCGCTGTTGTTCGCCAGCCGCGCCGGTTCGGCCATCACGGCGGAGATCGGCCTCATGAAAGCGACCGAGCAGCTGGCGGCAATGGAGATGATGGCGGTCGATCCCATCGCCCGGGTCGTCGGCCCGCGCTTCTGGGGCGGGGTGATTTCCATGCCCCTGCTGGCCGCGATCTTCTCGGCCATCGGCGTCTTCGGCGGCTATCTCATCGCGGTCGTGCAGATCGGGGTCGATTTCGGTTCGTTCTGGTCGCAGATGCAGGCGGCCGTGGATTGGAAGAGCGACGTCGTCAACGGCCTGTTGAAGTCCTTCGTCTTCGGCATCGCGGTTTCGTGGATCGCCGTGTTCGAAGGTTACGACGCCATGCCGACCGCGGAAGGCGTGTCGCGGGCGACGACGCGCACGGTGGTGATTTCCGCAGTCGTGATCCTGATGCTGGATTTCATTCTCACCGCCTTCATGTTCCGGGGGAACTAGACCATGATGAGCCGCAAGGCAATAGATGTGTGGGTCGGCTTCTTTGTGCTCATTGGCATCGGCGCGCTGATGTTCCTGGCGCTGCAGGTCGCGAGCGACAGCCAGGCCTTTACCAACGGCGCGGGCTACAAGGTGCAGGCGCGCTTCGAGAACATCGGCGGATTGAAAGTCCGGGCGCCCGTGCGCAGCGCCGGCGTGGTCGTGGGCCGTGTGGACGACATCCGCTACGACAACGAGACCTTCGAGGCGGTGGTGACGATGACCCTCGACCAGCGCTTCAAGTTCCCCAAGGACACCGCGGCCAAGGTGCTGACTTCCGGCCTGCTGGGCGAGCAGTATGTCGGTCTGTCGCCGGGCGGCGATCTGGACGATCTGCAGGACGGCGACACCATCAAGATCACGCAGTCGGCCATCGTCCTGGAGAACCTGATCGGCCAGTTCCTGTACAGTAAAGCCTCCGGCGACGATCAGGCTCCGGCCCAATGACGCGCCTTTCTCGACGGGAAGAACAACGATGAACAAATTACTCGACCGGTCGCAGTCCTGTCTGATCGCAAGCGCGCTGGCGATCGCCCTGCTCGGCGGCTGCGCCACCACCGGCGCCGCCGATCCGCGCGACCCCATCGAACCGGTGAACCGCGCCGTGTTCGAATTCAACGATACTGTCGACCGGGCGGTACTGAAGCCCGTCGCACGAGGTTACAAGGCCGTGCTGCCCGAGCCCGTGCGCACCGGTATCAGCAACTTCTTCTCCAACCTGCGCGATCCCTGGATCGGCCTGAACCAGTTGCTGCAGGGCAAAGTCGAAGAAGGCGTGACCGACTTCATGCGCTTCGTGGTCAACACCACCTTCGGCCTGGCCGGCATTTTCGACGTCGCCAGCGAAGGCGGCATGGAGAAGCACGACGAGGATTTCGGCCAGACGCTCGGCGTGTGGGGGCTCGATACGGGGCCCTATCTCGTGTTGCCGTTCCTGGGGCCCAGCAGCGTGCGCGACGGTGTCGGCCGGGCGGCGGACAGCGTCGCCTATCTGCCCTGGCAGGGCCCGCGTCTGATGGACGCGGGCGACGAAATTGCTTTACGGAATTCGCTGACGGCGACGGACGTCGTGCAGACACGCGCCGGCCTGCTGGACGCGACCAATGTGCTCGAAGAGGCGGCGCTCGATCGCTATGCCT
Source organism: Pseudomonadota bacterium (assembly GCA_003242425.1). Lineage (GTDB taxonomy): Bacteria > Pseudomonadota > Gammaproteobacteria > Burkholderiales > SG8-39 > ZC4RG42. Next base: position 2,643 of record QGUL01000138.1, read on the forward strand.
TCGTACGCGACGCCTATTTCCAGCGCCGCCGCAATCAGGTGTACGATGGACGGCCGCCGGCCGAGCCGTACGAGGACATCGATTACGAAGAAGCGCCTCCGGCGGCGCCGGCCAAGCCTGATGCAGGCAAGGCGCCCCCTGCCGCGCCCGCGCCTGCCCAACCTTCCGGGACGTCGCAGGACGCCCGTTGAGCCATTCGGGAACGACGACTATGCGTTTTGTTTTCCAGTTTCTGCTTGCGATCGGTCTGCTGCCCGCCGTGCAGGCCCAGACCGTGGCGCCGGACGAGCTGGTGAAATCGGTCACCGACGAGGTGATCGAAATCATCAAGAAGGATCCGGACATCCAGGCGGGCAATCCGCGCAAGGCGGCGCAGCTCATCCAGGAAAAAGTGCTGCCGCACTTCAACTTCACCCGCATGACGGCGCTCGCCATGGGACCGAACTGGCGCAAGGCGACGCCCGAGCAGCGCCAGATGCTGGTCGAGGAATTCAAGACGCTGCTGGTACGCACCTACTCCACGGCGCTGACCAACTATCGCAACCAGACCATCGAGTACAAGCCGCTGCGCATGAAGCCGGAGGACACCGAGGTGACGGTGAACGCCCTGGTGCGCCAGCCCGGCGCCGAGTCGGTGACCATCGACTACCGGATGGCGAAAGCCGAGGACGGCTGGAAGGTGTACGACGTGGTGGTGGGCGGCGTGAGCCTAGTGACCACCTATCGCGAAACCTTCAACACCGAAGTGCGCAACGCCGGCATCGAAGGTCTGATCAAGTCGCTGTCGGAGAAGAACCGGCAACTCGCCGGCAACGCTTGATGGCCGTCGCAGTCGAAGACAGTCGTCTGATCCTCGAGGGCGAGGTCAACAGCGCTACGGTGGCGGCGTTGCTGGACGACGTGCTCGCCCACGTGCGCGAAGGCGCGGAGGCGGTCGATTTCGGCGCCGTGACCGATCTCGACTCCTCGGCGGTCGCGCTGGCGCTCGCCTGTGTGCGCGAGGCGAAAGCGCTCGACCGCAGCCTGCGGTTCATCAATCTGCCGCCGAAGTTCGTCAACCTGGCGCGCCTCTACAACGTTTCCGAGCTGTTTGCCGACGCGGCCTAGCGCCATAGCGTTCCGCGGCGTGGGCTTTCCATGATTCCGGCCATCGATATCACCGGTCTCACCAAGCGCTATCGTGCGCTCGAAGCCCTTGGCGGGGTGGATCTGCAGATCCGCCAGGGGGAGTTCTTCGGTCTGCTGGGCCCGAACGGTGCCGGCAAGACCACGCTCATCAGCATCCTTGCGGGTCTCGTACGGCCCACTTCCGGCAGCGCCCGGGTGATGGGCCACGACGTCGTCACCGAGTACCGCGCCGCGCGCCGCATGCTGGGCGTGGTGCCGCAGGAGCTGGTGTTCGATCCTTTCTTCAGCGTGCGCGAGACGCTGCGCATCCAGTCAGGGTATTTCGGGCTCAAGAAGAACGACGACTGGATCGACGAGGTGATGCATCATCTCAACCTCACCGACAAGGCCGACGCCAACATGCGGGCGCTCTCCGGCGGCATGAAGCGCCGGGTGCTGGTGGCGCAGGCGCTGGTGCACCGGCCGCCGGTGATCGTGCTGGACGAGCCGACGGCAGGCGTCGACGTCGAGCTGCGGCAGGGCTTGTGGACCTTCATCCGCCGCCTCAACGCCGACGGCCATACCATCGTCCTGACCACGCATTACCTGGAAGAGGCGGAAACCATGTGCAACCGCATCGGCATGCTGAAGCAGGGCCGCCTGGTTGCGCTCGACACGCCGGCCAATCTCATCCGCCGCTTCCACACGGTGTACCTGAAGGTGCGTCTGGAAGGTGAGCCGCCCGCCGCGCTCGCCGCGCGCGCGAGCGTGGACGAGGCGGGGCGGCATTGCTTCAAGCTCGACAACTACGGCGACGTGGAAGGCATGCTCGGCGCGCTGCGAGCCGCGGGCTGCCGCATCGTCGAGATGGAAGTGGCGCAGCCCGACCTGGAGGAAGTGTTCGTGAACATCATGGGGGGGCAGGCGCAGCAATGAAGCACGACGAACCGGGCAGCGGTTTCGGCACGCTGCTTTACAAGGAGCTCCTGCGGTTCTGGAAAGTCAGTTTCCAGACCATCGCCGCGCCCATCCTCACGGCGATGCTCTATCTGCTCATCTTCGGCCACGTGCTCGAAGAGCACGTGCAGGTGTACGAGAACGTGTCCTACACGGCCTTCCTCGTGCCCGGGCTGGTGATGATGTCCATGCTGCAGAACGCCTTCGCGAACAGCTCCTCCAGTCTTATCCAGTCCAAGGTCACGGGCAATCTGGTATTCGTGCTGCTGCCGCCATTGTCCTATCTGGAGTTCTACGGCGGCTACGTGATCGCCGCCATGATCCGCGGCCTGATCGTCGGCCTGGGCGTGCTGCTGGTGTCGATCGGCTTCGTCGACCTGCGCCTGGAGCACCCGCTCTGGGTGATCCTGTTCGCGCTCGGCGGCACGGCCATCCTTGGCACGCTGGGGGTCATCGCCGGCATCTGGGCGGACAAGTTCGACCAGCTCGCGGCGTTCCAGAACTTCATCGTCATGCCGCTCACCTTCCTGGCGGGCGTGTTCTACTCCATCCACTCATTGCCAGCGTTCTGGCAGGATCTGTCCCATCTGAATCCCTTTTTCTACATGATCGACGGATTCCGCTATGGTTTCTTCGGCATCTCGGACGTCGATCCGCGCCTGAGCTTCGCGGTGGTATTGCTGTTCAACACCGCGCTGACAGCGACTACACTTGCGCTCCTGAAGCGCGGATACAAACTACGGCACTAGAGCGAGGACACCATGGTTCGCCCCGAGGACGTACAGCGTTACATCGAGCAGGGCATGAACTGCGATCTCGTGCGCGTGATCGGCGACGGCCATCATT
>QGUL01000139.1 GCA_003242425.1 Pseudomonadota bacterium
AAGCTTCCCATGGAGGATTTCGTGCCGCGGCGCTGGCAGAACGGCTTTAAAAACAAGCCCACGCCTACATGGCGGGCGGTACCCTTCCCTACCGCCTGCTGAACACCCGGCAGTTGCGCAAGCTGGCCCATATCGCGCGCAGGTACGACAAGGGCTACGGCCACTTCACCACGCGCCAGAACATCCAGTTCAACTGGCCGGAGCTGGAGGACGTGCCGGACATCCTCGCCGAACTGGCCACGGTGCAGATGCACGCCATCCAGACCAGTGGCAACTGCGTGCGCAACGTCACCACCGACCAGTTCGCCGGCGTGGCGCCGGACGAGATCGTCGACTCCTTCGTGTGGTGCGAGCTCATCCGCCAGTGGTCGACCTTCAATCCTGAATTCGCGCGCCTGCCGCGCAAATTCAAGATCGCGGTGAACGGCGCGAAGACCGACCGCGCCGCGGTGATGGTGCACGACATCGGCCTGCACGCCGTGCGCGCCGAGGACGGCACGGTGGGCTTTCGCGTGATCGTCGGCGGCGGCCTCGGCCGCACGCCGATCATCGGCAGCGTGATCCGGGAATTCCTGCCCTGGCAGCACCTGCTCACCTACCTCGACGCCATCCTGCGCGTGTACAACCGCTACGGCCGCCGCGACAACAAGGCCAAGGCGCGCATCAAGATCCTGGTACGCGACCGCGGCCCCGAGAACTTCGCGCGCGAAGTCGAGGAAGAATGGGCGCACCTGAAGGACGGCCCGGCCACGCTCATTCCGGAAGAGATCGAACGCATCGAGGCGCGCTTCACCCGTCCGCAGTACGAGAAACTGCCCGAGCGCGATCCCGGTCTGGACGCGCTGCTCGAACGCGACAAAGCCTTCGCCGCCTGGTACAAGCGCAACGTCTTCGGCCACAAGGTGCCGGGCTACGCCGCGGTGACGCTCTCGCTCAAGCGCACCGGCGTACCGCCAGGCGACTGCACCGCCGAGCAGATGGACGCCATCGCCGACATGGCCGATCAATACAGCTACGGCGAGCTGCGCGTCACGCACGAACAGAACCTCGTGCTCGCCGACGTAAAGCAGTCGGACCTCTACGCGGTGTGGCAGCGCGCAAGAGAGCTCGGGCTCGCCACGCCCAACATCGGCCTGCTCACCAACATCATCTGCTGCCCCGGCGGCGATTTCTGCTCGCTCGCGAACGCGAAATCGATCCCGATCGCGCAGGCGATCCAGGAACGCTTCGACGACCTCGACTACCTGTACGACATCGGCGAGCTGGATCTGAACATCTCCGGCTGCATGAACTCCTGCGGCCATCACCACGTCGGCCACATCGGCATCCTGGGCGTCGATAAGCAGGGCGAGGAGTGGTACCAGGTCTCGATCGGCGGCTCGCAGGGCAACGACGCGGCGATCGGCAAGATCATCGGCCGTTCCTTCGCCAAGGAGGAAGTGCCCGACGTGATCGAGAAACTGATCCATTGCTACCTCGCGCACCGCGAGCACGAGGAAGAACGCTTCATCGACACGGTCCGCCGCATCGGGCTCGAGCCGTTCAAGGAATACGTCTATGGAAAAAGTGATCAAGGCACGCCGGCTGGTGCCCGACAACTGGCAACTGCTTGAGCCGGCAGAAGGACAGGCCGAGGTTCCGGCCGAAGGCCAGGTGATCGTTCCCCTCGCGACCTGGAAGGCGCAGCGCGAGCGGCTCCTCGCCCGCGGCAACGTCGGCGTGGTGCTGGAGCCGCACGAAGACCCCGCGGAGCTTGCGCAGGACCTCGGGGTGCTGCCGCTCGTCGCCGTCAACTTCCCCAACTTCCAGGACGGACGCGGCTATTCCACCGCGCGCCTGCTGCGCGAACGCTACGGCTACAAGGGTGAGGTGCGCGCGGTGGGTGACGTCCTGCGCGACGAGCTGTTCTACCTGAGCCGCGTAGGTTTCGACGCCTTCGCCCTGCGCGCGGACCAGGACGTCGAGGAATGCCTGCGCGCCTTCGACGATTTCAGCGAGGCCTATCAGGCTTCGGTGGAGCGGCCGCTGCCGCTGTTCCGTCGTCGTCTTTTGGGGGTCTGAATGAGTACCGTCGCTCCGCGCGTCGCACCCGGCCCGGATATCGGCGACAAAGTCGAGGCCCTGGAAGCCCTGTTGCGCCGCATCGTACGAGTAGCTTCGCCGGCCGCGCTGGCGAGCAGCCTGTCGATCGAGGACATGGTGCTGACCGACGCGATCCTGCGCAACCGGCTGCCGATCGGCATCTTCACCCTCGATACCGGGCGCATGCATCGGGACACGCTCGACGTGATCGAGGCGATCGAGCGGCGTTATCAGGCCCGCATCGAGGTCTACCGTCCCGATCCCCAGGCGGTGATGCAGTACGTGACGCAGCACGGCCGCGACGCCTTCTACGAAAGCGTGGAACTGCGCAAGCAGTGCTGCGCCATCCGCAAGATCGAACCGCTCAAGCGCGCGCTGGCGGGCAAGCGCGCCTGGATCACCGGCCTGCGCCGCGCGCAGTCGGTCACGCGCGAGGCGCTCGAGGAACGGAGCTACGACGAAACCTACGGTCTGGAGAAGTTCAATCCTCTCGCGAGCTGGAGCGAGGACGAGGTGTGGGCCTACATCCGCACCTACGACGTGCCCTACAACCGACTCTACGACCAGGGCTACCGCTCCATCGGCTGCGCGCCCTGTACGCGGCCGACCGTGGCCGGTGAGGACGTGCGTGCCGGCCGCTGGTGGTGGGAACAGCCGGAAACCAAGGAATGCGGTTTACACATCGGACCGGACGGCCGTCTGGTCCGCAGCAAAGGGAATGTGCGATGAGTGCAGTGTTGCAACCTGAAGCGGGCGCGCGCGAACTGCCTGCGCGCAGCCACCTCGACTGGCTGGAATCCGAGGCGATCCACATCCTGCGCGAGGTCGCCGGCGAATGCGCCAATCCCGTCGTGTTCTTCTCCGGCGGCAAGGATTCGATTGTGCTGCTGCGGCTCGCGGAGAAGGCGTTCCGCCCGGGGCGCTTCCCCTTCCCCATGCTGCACATCGACACCGGTCACAACTACCCCGAGGTGATCGAGTTCCGCGACCGCCGCGCGCGCGAGCTGGGCGAGCGCCTGATCGTGCGTTCGGTGGAGGACTCGATCAGGCGCGGCACGGTCAGGCTGCGTTCGGAAACGGAAAGCCGCAACGCCGCGCAGGCCGTGACGCTGCTCGAAGCGATCGAGGAATTCGGCTTCGACGCCTGCATCGGCGGCGCGCGCCGCGACGAGGAGAAGGCGCGCGCCAAGGAGCGCATCTTCTCCTTCCGTGACGAGTTCGGCCAATGGGATCCCAAGAACCAGCGCCCGGAGCTGTGGAGCCTCTACAACACCCGCGTGCACAAGGGCGAGCACATGCGCGTGTTCCCGATCAGCAACTGGACCGAGCTCGACGTGTGGCAGTACATCGCCCGCGAGGGACTGGAAGTGCCATCGATCTACTACGCGCACAAACGCAAGGTCGTGCGCCGCAACGGCCTGCTGGTGCCGGTGACGCACCTCACGCCCGCACGGGAAGGAGAAGTGGTCGAGGAACTGAGCGTGCGCTTCCGCACCGTGGGCGACACCTCCTGCACCTGCCCGGTCGAATCCACCGCGCGCACGCCGGCCGAGATCATCGCCGAAACCGCCACCACCACCATCACGGAACGCGGCGCCACGCGCATGGACGATCAGACGTCCGAAGCCTCGATGGAACGCCGCAAGAAGGAAGGGTATTTCTGATGTCCGTACTGGGAGAACTCGAACGCCGCCTCGGCACCGAAGACCGCGGGGTGCTGCGCTTCATCACCGCGGGCAGCGTGGACGACGGCAAGAGCACGCTCATCGGCCGGCTGCTGCACGACTCCCGTCAGGTGCTGGAAGACCAGCTCGCGCAAGTGTCGCGCGCCTCCGCCAAGAAGGGCGTGAACTACCTGGATCTTTCGCTGCTCACCGACGGCCTGGAGGCCGAGCGCGAGCAGGGCATCACCATCGATGTCGCCTACCGCTACTTCGCCACGGCGAAGCGCAAGTTCATCATTGCCGACACGCCCGGCCACGAGCAGTACACCCGCAACATGGTGACGGGCGCATCGACGGCCGACGCCGCCGTCATCCTGATCGACGCGCGCAAGGGCGTGCTGCCGCAGACGCGGCGCCACACCTACATCAGCCATCTGCTCGGCGTGAAGCACATTTTCGTCGCCGTGAACAAGATGGATCTGGTGGGCTATGCGCAGGACGTGTTCGAAGCCATCCGCCGCGATTTCCTCGCCTTCGCCGAACGGCTGCGCATCCAGGATTTGCGCTTCTTCCCGGTGAGCGCGCTGCAGGGCGACATGGTGGTGGAGCGCGGCGCCGGCCTGCCCTGGCACGACGGTCCCACGCTGCTCGAAGCGCTGGAAGAGGTGGAGGTGCGGAACGAAGCGCAACTGAAACCCCTGCGCTTTCCCGTGCAGCTCGTCATCCGTCCCGGCGCAGGTACCGATTTCCGCGGTTACGCGGGCCGGATCGAATCGGGCGTGGTGCGGGTCGGCGACGAAGTGGTGGTACTGCCCGCCAACCGCACCACGCGGGTGCGCGGCACGGACGGGTCGACCGGGTCCCGGCGCCCGCCCTCGCGGGCGACCCCCTGATCCTGCTGCTGGAAGACGAGATCGACATTTCCCGCGGCGACATGATCGCGCACCACGGTCATGCCTCGGAGGCGCCGCGCGCGCTGAAACAGGTCACCGCCAACGTGTGCTGGCTCTCCAACGAGGGCTACAACCCGGTGGCGCGGTACGTGCTCAAACACACCTCGCGTTCGGTCAAGGCGAAGATCGCTTCGATCGATCACCGCATCGACATCCACACGCTGGACAGGCAGCCGGCACCCGACTCGCTCGCCATGAACGACATCGCGCAGATCACGCTGAATCTCGCCCAACCGGTCTTCGCCGACCCTTATGCGGTGAACCGCGCCACCGGCGCCTTCATCCTAATCGACGAGGCGACGAACCAGACGGTCGCGGGCGGGATGATCGAAGGCTAGAGGCTCGATGGCGAAGGTCTACCTCGTCGGCGCAGGTCCCGGTGCACCCGATCTGCTCACCCTGCGCGCCGCCAGGGTGCTGCAGGAGGCGGACATCGTTTACTACGATGCGCTGGTGCATCCCGACACGCTTGCGCTCGCGCAGCGCGCGAAGAAGATCGCCGTCGGCAAGCGTTGCGGCCGTCATTCCACCGCGCAGAAGTTCATCAACAAGCGCCTGGTCGACGCCGCGCGCAAGTACGAACGGGTCGTGCGACTGAAGGGGGGCGACCCGATGCTGTTCGGCCGCGCGCAGGAGGAGATGGATGCGCTGGAAGCGGCCGGCATCGAATACGAGGTGGTACCGGGCATTACCGCAGCGCTCGCGGCGAGCGCCGAGATCGGCGTGTCCCTCACACGGCGCGGCCTGAGCCGCAATCTCACCTTCGTCACGCCGCGCGTGGGCGAAATGGAACGCGAAAGCGATTGGGCCGCCGCAGCCCTGCACGCCGACACCGCGGCCATCTATATGGG
>QGUL01000513.1 GCA_003242425.1 Pseudomonadota bacterium
GAACAGCCCGCGACCGCCCAGCGCATCGGGGACTGCCCTGGCGATCCGCTCCGACTCGGCCAGCGCCGCGGGACTCATGGCCTGCGGCTGCCAGCTTTCGACATAGTCCCCCTTCTGCTGCAGATGCCCGATGGGTTCGCAGAAGTGGGTCTCGACCTCGCCGTGGACGGTGCGCGCGCGCACCGTGAGCAGGGTGATTTCGTAATCGAAATCGATCTGCCCCTCGACGATGACGACCCCCTGGTTCACGCGACCGCCGCTCGCGGCGTACTCCCAGGCCGCGGCCACTCCGGAGGGATCGGTGACACGGGACTGACCCTTGCCGGACGAGGACATGACGGGCTTCACGAAACAGGGATAGCCGATGCCGTCGTCGATCGCCTGCTGCAATGCCTGCAGACTATCGGCGAAGGCATAGGGTGAAGTCGGCAGGTCCAGTTCCTCGGCCGCCAGACGGCGAATGCCCTCACGATTCATCGTGAGCTGAACCGCCTTGACCGTGGGGATCACCCGCGCCTTGCCCTGTGCCTCGATGGCGGCTAGCGTGGCCGTATTCAGCGCCTCGATTTCCGGCACGATCAGATGCGGCCGTTCCTGCTCGACCAGGGCGCGAAGCGCGGCGTCATCGGTCATGTCGATGACATGGGCACGGTGCGCCACCTGATGTCCGGGCGCGTTGGGGTAGCGGTCAACCGCGATCACTTCGACCCCCAGCCGTTGCAGGGCGATGATGACTTCCTTGCCCAGTTCCCCGCTGCCGAGCAGCATCACACGCGTCGCATTGGGACTCAAGGGGGTTCCGATTCTCATGCCTGACTCCTGATTGAATTCAGGCGGATTTTATCATGGGGAGACGTGTAGACGCGGAACGGATGGCGCAGGCATACCGGCGCCCCGAACACACCACGGGCTCAATCGCCCTTGATGCCGTGCTTGTCCATCCGGTAGCGGATGGCCATGCGCGTGATACCGAGCAGGCGTGCCGCCTCGGAAACGTTGTTGTTTGCCTGCGCGAGTGCGTTCATGATCAGCATCTTCTCTGCCTGATCCAGCGTCACCGTCGTCGCGCTGCTGTCAAAGGAGATCCTGGCCGTGCTCGGCTCGACGGCGATCGCCAGGTCCTGCGCAGTGATGACGTCCTCGCGGCTCAGCAGCACGGCGCGGCTGATCTGGTGCTTGAGCTCGCGCACGTTGCCGGGCCATTGATAGCGGTTGATGAGCGCTACTGCCTCATCTGAGAAGCGCTTTGGGCTCAGTCCGTAGCGGCGTTCGGTCTGGCTGGCGAAATGACGGGCCAACAGCATGATGTCCTCACCCCGCTCGCGCAAGGGCGGCATGACGATGTTCAGTACATTCAGCCGGTAATAGAGGTCCGAACGGAAGCGCCCATCCAGCACCATCTGCTGCAGGTCGCGGTTGGTCGCCGCGATGAAGCGCGCCGCCACCGGCCGTTCCTTGGTCGAACCGACGCGGCGCACCATGCGCCGTTCCAGCACGTTCAGCAGCTTGGCCTGCAGCGCAAGCGGCAGCTCACCGATTTCGTCTAGGAACAGGGTGCCGTCTTCCGCCGCCTCGATCAG
>QGUL01000140.1 GCA_003242425.1 Pseudomonadota bacterium
CGCATGGGCCTCTTGCCGGGCAAGACGACGCTGCACGACGCGCACGCGTTGTTCTGCCGTAGGTGTTATTGGGGCCGGACGCCCGCGGCGGGTCGATTCGGCAGCACGCCGTCCAGCTGCAGGCCCAGCCGGCTCGCCTCGATGACGGCCTGGGTCCGGGTATGGACGTTGAGGGCGCGCAGGATGGCGGCGACGTGGATCTTGACCGTGCCCTCGGCCAGACCGAGTTCGCGGCAGATCACCTTGTTGGATTTGCCTTGCAGCAGGAGCGCGAAGACCTGCGCCTGGCGGTCGGTGAGACCGAGATCGCGCGGGCGCAGGGTGCGACCCGGGTCGTTGGCGGCCGCGGGAGCCTCTTCGGCGGAGTCCCTTTGCGTGAAGATTTCCGGCGGCACGTAGACGCCGCCCGAGAGGATGAGGCGCAGGGCCTGGAGCATCACCCGGCTGCTGGAGCGCTTGGGAATGAACCCCATCGCCCCCAGGTCGATGGCCTGCAGCACGTCTTCGCGCCGGTCCGAACCGGACAGCACCACCACCGGCACGGTCGGATGACTCTGGCGCAGTTCGCTCAGCAACGACATGCCGTAGGCGCCGGGCAGCTGCAGATCCAGCAGGAGCAGGCTGGCATCGGGATGGGCCGCGACGAGTTCGCGGCCGCTTTCCGCGCATTGGGCGGAAAGCACCTCGACCTCCCCGTCGAGTTGCTGCAGAACGTGCTGTAAGGCTTCGAGGATGAGCGGATGGTCATCCACTACGAGGATCTTCACAGCGCCTCTTGTTAGTGCAGCACTTTTGGCCGGGCATGGTAGCACCGGCAAGGGGACTTGCAAATCGGCGAAGCGGTACATAAATGGCGAAGCCCGGGGCCAAGGAGCCGGCCGATGCTAGCAGGCCGCTTCCGCCTGGCAATGCGACGAAGGGTTTAGGCCGAAAGTCGAGGGAGCACGCCGCGGATGCGCGTGGGAAGCGAGAAACAATGCGCAATCGGCCTGGCGATTGCCCTTTTTTTGCCTCATTTTGCCGGTAGTCTCGCAACTCGGCGCAATGCCGAAGGCATATCGAAAGCGCAAGATGAAAGCGAAGACCACGAGAGTGAGCGGTTGGGCCGTGCTGGCGGATTTTGCCGGCACGCTGGGCATCGCCCTGGCGGGCGGGATTGGCTTCAGTCTCGCCGCCGGCGCGGTGGTCGTACTCCTCGCAGGCTGAACCGCCTCGTCCGCCGCTTCGGGCGGCGGACGAGAAGCCTGCGCCTCTACTTCCCTTCCAGAACTTCGGAAAGCTGGTGGAACAGGTCGACGGTGGCGTCGATCTCGTCGCGGTTGATCGACACGCTCTCGACGTTGATCCCCAGCGGAATGCGTCCGACGTAATCCTGATCCAGGATCTCGCGCAGATTGTCGCGGCAGATTTCGATCGACTTGGCCAGCGGATTGGCGGCGCCGAGGATGGCGCGTTCGCATTCGGGGGTGACCCGTACGCCCAGCCACTTGATGAAGGCCATGGTCTTTTCGCGGCCGCACGGCGCGAAGGTCAGCACGATGCGGCGCGGTTCCACGCCCGCGCCGCGGCAGTCGCGCAGGTACTCCTTCAGCACCGCGATGGTCGGCTTGGCGGTATACACCGTCTGTGAAATGAAATAGCTGCAGCCTTCGATCGCTTTGGCGAGCAGGCGGGCGCTTTCGCTGCGTTCGGGGCTGTCGCGCTCGGCGATCATCACCCCGCCCAGCATCAGGTTCGCGGGGTGCTGACGGGCGATGGCGATGGCCTCGGACAGGCTGAGCGGATAGCGCACCCCCGAAGTGGGTCGGCCGACGATCGACAGCAACGACAGGCCGTATTCGCGCGTGCTTTCGTCCAGCCAGGCGCGCCAGCCGGGTTCGTCCAGCATGCCGAGGCTCTTGTAGTTGATCACCGGCAGGGCCGCCATGCGGCCCAGCAGGCGCGAATAGTCGCGCGGGTCGATCGTGCCCTTGAAGGGGAAGGGGCGGGGGACCGAGGTGCGGCCCGATTCGTCCTGGATGTCGTACACCACCACGCCGTCCAGGGGCAGCGGCTTCAGGCGTTCGACGAATTTTTCCGCCGCCTCGCGGACGAGTTCCTCAGGCGTGCCGAGGCGCGGCGGCGTGGTGCCGTAGAGGCGGATGCTCTGGTTCCGGTCGGCGAGCCGCGTACGCAATTGCGCCGTAGCGGCGGCCAATTGAGGCGTCGCTTGCATTGAACGAGTCCTTTAAGTGGGACCTGCCGGGCGCAGTCTTTCCGCGCACCGACAGGCAAAACTCCGTCCCGGGCGCAGGATTTCGCCCCGGGTCCAGCCGGCCGCGGACGCGAAGCCCACGGCCGTCCCAGGTGCGCGTTCAATCAATAGCGATAGTGGTCGGGCTTGTAGGGCCCTTCCTTCGGCACGCCGATGTAACGGGCCTGCTCGTCGGTGAGCTCGGTGAGCTGGGCGCCGAGCTTCTTCAACTGCAGGCGCGCGACTTTCTCGTCCAGGATCTTCGGCAGCACGTAGACGCCGACCGGATACTTGTCGGTGTTGTTGTAGAGCTCGATCTGGGCGATGACCTGGTTCGCGAACGACGAGCTCATGACGTAGGAGGGATGACCCGTCGCGCAGCCGAGGTTCACCAGACGGCCTTCGGCGAGCAGGATGATGCGCTTGCCGTCGGGGAAGATCACGTGATCGACCTGCGGCTTGATGTTCTCCCACTTGTACTGGCGCAGGCTGGCGACGTCGATCTCGTTGTCGAAGTGACCGATGTTGCAGACGATCGCCTGGTCCTTCATCTTGCGCATGTGCTCATGCGTGATGACGTGGTAGTTGCCCGTGGCGGTGACGAAGATGTCCGCCTTGTCGCAGGCGTAGTCCATGGTGACCACGCGATAGCCTTCCATCGCCGCCTGCAAGGCGCAGATCGGATCGATCTCGGTGATCCACACCTGCGCCGCGAGCGCCCGCAGCGCCTGCGCAGAGCCCTTGCCCACATCGCCGTAGCCGCAGACCACGGCGATCTTGCCGGCGATCATGACGTCGGTGGCGCGCTTGATGCCGTCCACCAGCGATTCGCGGCAGCCGTAGAGGTTGTCGAACTTCGACTTGGTGACGGAGTCGTTGACGTTGATGGCCGGCACGGCGAGCCGCCCTTCCTTGTGCATCTGGTAGAGCCGCTTCACGCCGGTGGTGGTTTCCTCCGTGATGCCTTTGATCTTCGACAGGCGGGTGGAATACCACTTCGGGTCCTGTGCGAGCTTCGCCTTGATGGCGGCGAACAGCACGCGTTCCTCTTCGCTGCCGGGATTGGCGAGCACCGAGGGGTCCTTTTCGGCCTGCGCGCCCAGATGCAGCAGCAGCGTGGCGTCGCCGCCGTCGTCGAGGATCATGTTGGAGTAGCCGCCGTCGGGCCACTCGAAGATCCGGTGCGTGAACTCCCAGTACTCTTCCAGCGATTCGCCTTTGTAGGCGAACACCGGCGTGCCGGCGGCGGCGATGGCCGCGGCGGCATGGTCCTGGGTGGAGAAGATGTTGCACGAGGCCCAGCGGACCTGGGCACCAAGCGCCTGCAGCGTCTCGATCAGCACGGCGGTCTGGATGGTCATGTGCAGACTGCCGCTGATGCGTGCGCCGCGCAGCGGCTGCTGGGCGGCATATTCTTCGCGGATCGCCATGAGGCCGGGCATTTCGGTCTCGGCGATCTCGATTTCCTTGCGGCCCCAGTCGGCCAAGCTCAGGTCGGCGACTTTGTAGTCGGTGAAGGCGGGTTGAGGTACTGCGCTCATTGGCATCTCCGTTCGATGGTTTGAACGGGCGCCGTTGCAACGTTCATCTCGTTGCGCCGAGCCTGACCGTTCGCGGCTGAACGGCTGCAGCGCCCCTCGACGCAACGAGTCCGATGTTAAGCCATCGCGGCGGTCCTGACACCGGCGTCAGCGGCCAGCGCCGCGGCCTTGTCGGTGCGCTCCCAGGTGAACTCCGGTTCGTCGCGGCCGAAATGCCCGTAGGCGGCGGTCTTCTGATAGATCGGCCGCAGCAGGTCGAGCATCTGGATGATGCCCTTGGGCCGCAGATCGAAATGCTTCTGAACGAGTTCCGCCAGACGCTCGTCGGACACCTTACCGGTGCCGTAAGTCGTGACCATGACGCTGGTCGGACGCGCCACGCCGATGGCGTAGGACACCTGGACCAGGCACTTGGACGCGAGGCCCGCGGCGACGATGTTCTTCGCCACGTAGCGGGCGGCATAGGCCGCGGAGCGGTCCACCTTGGACGGATCCTTGCCGGAGAAGGCGCCGCCGCCGTGCGGGGCCGCGCCGCCGTAGGTGTCGACGATGATCTTGCGTCCGGTCAGGCCGCAGTCGCCGTGCGGGCCGCCCACCACGAAACGCCCGGTGGGGTTGACGTGGTAGGTGATCTGCTTGCCGATCATCTCGGCCGGCAGCACCGGCTTGATGATCTCCTCGATCACCGCTTCGCGGATCTGTTCGTAGCTGACGTCCGGCGCGTGCTGGGTGGACAGCACCACCGTGTCGATTTCCTTCGGCTTGCCGTCGACATAGCGCACCGTGACCTGCGACTTGGCGTCCGGCCGCAGCCAGGGCAGGCGGCCGTCGCGGCGCAGCTCCGACTGGCGCTCCACCAGACGATGGGCGAGATGGATCGGCAGCGGCATGAGCTGCGAGGTCTCGTCGCAGGCGTAGCCGAACATGATGCCCTGGTCGCCGGCCCCCTGATCCAGGTCGAGGCCCTTGCCTTCGTCGACGCCCTGGGCGATGTCCGGCGACTGCTTGTCGTAGGCCACCAGCACCGCGCAGCCCTTGTAGTCCATGCCGTATTCGGTGTTGTCGTAGCCGATGCGCTTCACGGTTTCGCGCGCGACGGTCTGATAGTCGATCACCGCATTGGTGGTGATCTCGCCCGCCAGGACGATCAGACCGGTGTTGCACAGGGTTTCGGCCGCGACGCGCGAATACTTGTCCTGCGTCAGGATCGCGTCGAGAATGGCGTCGGAAATCTGGTCGGCGACTTTGTCGGGATGTCCTTCCGAGACCGACTCGGAAGTGAACAGATACTGGCTCATGTCTGGCGTTCTCTCGGATTGAGGCTGCGGAGTTTAGCAAAGTTGCGGCACGGCCGTGCCGATGCGCGGGGGTTAGGCAAGCCCGATGCCGGGCGGTCCGCCGGCCTGCCCGACAGCCGACCCCATAGCAGGCATCCTTCATGAAATTGCGCTTTACCAAAATGCAGGGGCTGGGCAACGACTTCGTCGTCTTCGACGGCGTGCGCCAGCGGGTCGAGCTCAGCCGTGAACAATTGCGCCGCATCGCGGACCGCCATTTCGGGGTCGGTTGCGACCAGATCCTGGTCGTCGAGCCCCCGCGCACAGCCGGCGCCGACTTCCGTTACCGCATCTACAACGCCGATGGCGGCGAGGTCGAGCAATGCGGCAACGGCGCGCGCTGTTTCGCCCGCTTTGTGCGCGACAAGGGGCTGACCGACAAGGACCGCATCACGGTCGAGACGCTGGGCGG
>QGUL01000514.1 GCA_003242425.1 Pseudomonadota bacterium
CGGGTTTCGGGCACGATGAAGTGGACAGCTTCTATTTGGGGCCGCCCGGACAGCACGGCGATCTGCCGCTCTCCGACCTGAGCGACCATCAGCACAGCGAGGGGACCAAGGAGGCCGGCAAGGGCGCGGCGAAGGGCGCGGTGGTCGGCGGCGTGCTCGGCGCCGCCGCGGGTGCCGCCGCGGCGGCGGTGACGGCGCCGCTCGGACCGGCGGCGGTGGTGGCCGGCGCGGGCGTCGGCGCCTACGTCGGCTCGCTCGCCGGCAGCGCCTCGGCTTCGCGCGACAGCCAGCTCGAACAGGCGAGCCGCGAGGAACCGATCGACCGGCCGGCCGGCGCGATGGTCTCCGTCTACACCGACCGTGTGGGCGAAGCGCAGGCCATCGACACCTTGCGCGCAAGCGGCGCGACCGGCATCGAACGTGCGGACGGTCAGTGGATCGACGGTCATTGGGCGGACTTCGATCCGCACATGCCGCCGCGTCTGATCCACGATCAGACCATGCCGCGCCGCGACGAAGGCACGGGCGGCGCACATTAGCGCCGCGCCGGCACGCGGCGTATGCACGTCTGCGACGTGACGATGCTGTACGCCGCCGAGAGCGGCGGCATCCGGCGCTACATCAATGCCAAGCGCGCCTGGCTGCGGCGCCAGCCCGGCTGTCTGCATACCCTGATGATCCCCGCGGCGCGTTCCATGCCGGAAGAGCCGTGGACGATCGCGCTGCGCAGCGTGCCGCTGCCGCTGTCGCACGGCTATCGCGTGCCGCTCGGCAAGAGCGCCGCGGCGCAAAAACTGCGCGAGCTGTACCCCGGCCTGATCGAGGCCGCCGATCCCTACCATCTCGCCTGGGCCGTCCTCGAAGCGGGGGCGGATCTGCGCATACCGACGGTGGCCTTCTGCCATTCCGATCTGCCGCAACTGCTCGGGCAGCGCTACGGGGCGCGCGCCGAGCGGCTCGCCCAGCGCTATCTGCGGCGGCTCTATGCGCAGTTCGATCTGGTGCTCGCGCCCAGCGAGACCATGGCGGCCAAGCTGCGGGATCTGGGCATCGCGCAGGTCGAACGGCAGCGCCTCGGCGTAGACGTGAAAACCTTCAGGCCCGGCCGCCGCGATCCGGGCCTGCGCGCGCGCCTGGGCGTCGACGAACGCAGCAGGCTCCTGATCTACACCGGCCGTTTCGCGCCGGAGAAGAATCTCGACGCCTTGTGCCGTGCGCTGCGGCTGCTGGGCGAGGGCTATACGCTCCTGCTGGTGGGCGGCGGATCGCTGCCGCGCGACCTGCCGCACAACGTGCGCGTGCTGCGTTTCATACGTGAAAGCCGGCAGCTCGCCGCGCTGCTCGCACAATGCGACGCCTTCGTACACGCGGGCGATCAGGAAACCTTCGGGCTTGCGGTGCTGGAAGCGATGGCTTGCGGTCTGCCGGTGGTGGCGGTGCGTGGCGGTGCGATGCACGAACTGGTGAACGAGGAGACCGGCGTGCTGGTGCCTTCGGCGCGCGCGGTCACGCTCGCTGAAGGCATCGCCGCGCTGTTCGAGCGCGATCTCGCGCGTTGCGGTGTGCGCGCGCGTGCG
>QGUL01000515.1 GCA_003242425.1 Pseudomonadota bacterium
ACGGCGGCGCTTGCCGGCGCCATCGATCTTCCGGACTACGAGGCGCGCCGGCGCGAATACCTGGCGTGCACTTGGCTGCCGCCGAAGTGGGACTGGGTCGATCCCTTGAAGGACGCGCGCGCGGAGATCGAGCAGATCGCGGCGGGCTTGAAGAGTCGCACGCAGGCGCTCGCCGAGCGCGGCTACGACGCCGAGCAGGTGGATGCCGAGATCGCCGCCGACCGGGCGCGCGAGAAATCGCTGGGCTTGAACTTCGGGCCGGCGCCGGCCGCAAACGTCGTGTCGGAGTCGGGAAGTCGATCTACGGCTTCCGACGCGGTGGCGAACTAAACGGATCGAGCACGGAGACGCCCGTCGGCTCGAAATCCGATACGTTGCGGGTCACCACGGTGAGGCCGTGTTCGAGTGCGGTGGCGGCCACGGCCAAATCGAGACCTTTATTCCCGATCTGTTGCGATAGACGGCCCCAACGACGGGCGACCGCGACATCTACCGGAAGAATTCGACCCTCATAGGTCCGCAAAACAGTATCGACCCACACCGCCAGGCGTTCTGCAAATGACGGATCGAGTTGGCGCTGCCGTTCAATTCCACGCTCGATTTCGCCGATCGTCACCACGCTGACGAACAGGTCTTGGGATGAGACCTTTTCGAGCCAATGAACCACATTGTGATTGCGCTGCCGTCGAGGCTTGCGCAATTCGGAAAAGACGACGGTGTCGAGCAGAAACATCAGAAGCCCGGGTCGCGCATGCGCCCCTCGAGCCGTTCAAAGTCCTCGCCCCCGCTCGGCATCGCTAGAAGAAGCTCGGCGAAGCTCGGTGCCTTCAGGTGCTGCAACTTCCGCAAACGCTCGTATTCATCCGCGGCTATAACCACCACAGCCGGCTTGCCATGCTTGGTCACAGTCTGCGGCTTACGCCGTGCCGCCTCGACGACTTCGCTGAATCGGTTCTTGGCGTCCTGAACCGACCACGTGGCGTTTGCCATGGCTCACCTCAACTAGCTAGAATTTCTGGCTAGAATATAGGGCCCGCAGGCGGGCCGTCAAGGCCCCTTGGCTTCGCCAGAGCCGCCACCGAATGCTCGACCTACCCCACGTGGCCTCGCGCCTGTTCGGGACGCCGCTGATGATCGCGCGCGCCAAGCTCGAGGCGATCCTCGCCGTGCTGACGCCGCGGCTCGCCGGCGGGAGAATCGAACCGATCGACCCACGACCCGAGCCAGCGCCGCTCACCGCGATCACGGCCGAAAGCATTGCCGTTATCGCGGTGATCGGCACGCTGGTTGCCCGCTCCGGCTATCTCGATGCCGCAAGCGGGCTTCGCTCGTACAGCGAGATCGGCGAGGCGATCGCGGGCGCCATGGCGGAGCCGAGCGTGCGCGGCGTGATCCTCGATGTCGATTCCGCAGGCGGGGAGGTCGGCGGCCTGTTCGATCTCGTCGATCGCATCCGCGCCCTCCGCGCGGCGAGCAACAAGCCGCTGTGGGCGGTGGCGAACGAGAGCGCGCTGTCGGCGGCCTATGCCAGCGCGAGCGCCGCGGAGCGGCTCTATGTCACCCGCACCGGCGAGGTC
>QGUL01000141.1 GCA_003242425.1 Pseudomonadota bacterium
GGTGCGTTGCGGCATGAACGAAAGCACGCCCTCGGGCTTCGCCGCCTGCGTCGGCGGCGAAGTGGCGGGCTACGCCGGCGGCAAGGCGCTCGAAAAGGCAGGCGTGGGCAATCTCGGAGGCGCGACTACGCGTGGGACAAGGCTTACGGCGCGGTGCGCGGCGCGATCGAGGCCTACGCCCGGGAATCGGAAAGCGTCGAATGGACGGCCCGCGGCAGCTGCCAGACGAAGCTGACCGCGTACTGGAACAGACAGCCGCGCCCGGACGCGCGCGGCGGCGTCATCGTCGTTCACGCCGAGTTCGATCAATGCGAGTGCCGTACGCGACGCGAAGCGACGGCCGGCTCCTTGCGGTTCATCGTTCCCGTGCTCTACACGGCCGCCGGCAATTCGCAGCCGGGCTGGAGCACCGGCACACCGAGGCAGTATCTCGTCGAGGCGCAATGCTGCGGCCAACGGCGGTGGGACGAGCGGGTGTACCAATACAACGAGGCAGGCCACCTGGTGGACACGTCCGGCGACGATGCGCCGGCCAAGCCGCAACCGCCGAGAACGGGCAGCCCCGCGGTCCGCGATACCGGCAGCGCTGCCGACCCGTGGCCCCCGCGCCCGTCCCAGCCGGTCCGCTTGCCGCCTCCGAAGCCCGAACCGGTCTGGAGCGTCGAGAACCCCTGCCCGGCCTGCGAGCCCTTCAAGGAATTGATGGAAGTGCATCTTGCCGCCGCGCAGGATGCGGAGTCCAAGGCGGCGTCGCTCGAAAGCGAGCTGGCCAGGAACGCCGCGGAGCAGGAGGCAGTCCGCGCACGCATCGCGCAGTTGCAGGAACAGTTGCGCATGCTCGAAGGGCAGGGCGGCAGCGCCTACGACCCCGCGACGGGCATGACGACTACGGCCGTGACGCAAGCGGACGGCAGCGTGCTCATCACCGTGACCGATAAACAGGGCCGGGAGATCGAGCGCCGTACGCGCGACCGTCGCGACAGCGCGCAAGTGCGCGGCAAGATCACGCAGGAAGGAGCCGCGCTCGACGCACTGCAGCGCGCGGCCGAGCAGTTGCAGAAGGACCTCGCCTATCAGCGCGCGCTGGCCGCCAAGCAGCGCAAGCTGGCCAACGATGCGCTGCAGGCGCTCAAGCATTGCCTCGTCGAGCAATGCAATCAGGACCCCTCACGCATCTTCGGGCCGACGGCGCTCAGCGTTCCGCCGGCCGCCGGCGTGCAGACCGAGGGCTCTTCCGGCGTGGAAGCGAAACCGAAGGAAGACATCCTCTCCGAAATCGAACGCGATGCGCACCTCAGGGACCGCGTGCCCGATGCCCGGAGCGGTGCCGCGCAGCCCAAAGAAGACATCCTGGCCGAGATCGAGGCGGACAAGGCCATGCCGGATCGCGCGGCCGGCGCGGAAGTGAAACCGAAGGAAGACATCCTCGCCGAAATCGAGCCTGTGACAGCCGCGGACAAAACCGGGAAGGCCGGGACAGCGGCCGGCACGCCAGCCGCCGGCGCCGCGGCGGACGCGCCTGTTGCAGCAGGCGTCGGCACGGCGGGCAAAGCCGCGACAGAGGCTGTTTCCGCAGGCGGTCAGGGCGACGCGCGCATGCATGACGCGGTGCGCGACGGTTCGAGCGGTAGCGTCTCGTCGAGGGAAGCCGTCGCCGGCGAAGGCGCGCCCGGCAAGGCTTACGCTGCCGAGCCACCGCTCGATTCCCGCTGGCGGCTCGAAACCCAGCACAAGTTCGAAGGCGATTCCCGAACGACGCCTGCGGGCGAGGCGGCACGGCCCGTTACCGCGGTACCGGCAGGCGCGTCGGACGCAGGCGGCGCCATGCGCACCGACGCTGCGCCGGGCATGTCGCCCGCGACCGGTACCGGCATGAGTGTTCCGGGTGAGACGCCGGCAACGGCGCAGGACGATCCGGTGCGGATCGCGACGGACGCCTTGTGGCACCCTGCGGATCTTGCTTTGCCGCTGGAACATGCGGACGATCCGGTGCGGATCGCGACGGACGCCTTGTGGCTGCGCCCCTATTGTCCCGAGTGCGAAGAGGAGGCCCGCGCGTTCGTCGAGGCCAGACAGGCCTACGACGAGCTGAAGAGCGTGCCCAAGGAGCTGCAAGGCGAACAGTGGGCCCAGCGCATGCAGGCGGCCGAAGAACGCCTGAAGAAAGCCGCACTGGACTACGACGACTGCCTGGACGAAGCCATGTGCGGGACGCCCGAAGGACTGCGTCGCCAGAATCCCTGCCCGCAATGCGACAGGGAATGGGAGCGGATCGCTCGCGCGCCGACCCCCATCGAGATGTTCAAACGGAGGGAGGAATGGCTGGAATGCTTCAGGCAGCATTGCCCCGAACCCTTGCCTGACAGGCGCACCTCCATCCGTTCGCCCGTGCCGGGCGGCGCGGAAGCCGTTGCGGCGGCGACCGCACAGCCTGCGCAAGTGCAGTGCAGCTTCCCGCCCGTGCAGCCCGTGACGATCGGGCCGAAGGACGAGTTCGGCAACAGCACCGAGAAGAAGATCCTCGATGCCGGCCAGGCCGTGTTCGGCATCCTGGGCGGGCTGCTCGGCGGCGGACGCGGCGGCGACGACGGCGGAGGCGGCTTCGGCATGTTCCCCGACAGCGGCGGAAGCAACGAGCCGCGACTGGACAGCAATCCGCTGCGCGGCATCATGCAGCGCTTCGAGCGCCGCGATGCCGAGACCGCGCTCAAGGCCGCCGCGAAGTACATGGACGACGGCAAGCTGCTGATCAGCGCCGAAGTGGACGACTCGCCCGACGACGGCGTGGTGCACATGATCGAGGTGCAGCGGCTGGTGCCCAGGGCCGACGGCAGCGGCTGCGACACGCAGGTGCAGCGCCCGGGGCGCTGGCTGCACTACGCGATCTACGAGAAGTGGTGGGCCAAGCTGCGCATCCAGACCTTCGTCAGCGACGGCACCGGCTGGAAGAAGACGGGCGACACCGGCTGGATGGACATCGGCAGCGGGACCAATGTGCTGGAGACCGGCAAGATCCCGGCGAACGAGATCGCCGATACGGGATGGGGTTCGATGGGCGCCGACCGTGCCATGGGCGGTCCGCGCGCCGCAGGCGCCTATTTCGATCCGGGCAAACCGTCGGCCTACGGCGTGTCGGTGCCCGAGCGCTATGTGGTGCACGTCAGCCGGCCGGAAAGCGATCCGGTGACGACCACACCGTTCGTCTTCTATCCCACATACTTCGCCGACGGGACGGTGAAGCTGAGCGACAAGGAACCGGAACAGCCCTTCGTCTTCCCCGGTCCGCTGCCGATTGGCGGCGGCATGACGCAGATCGATCCGCCCCGTGAACCGGCGCCGAAGGAGGACATCATGGAGGAGATCGACCACGTGCCGGTGCTCGCCAACTGAGCGCCGAAACGCAAAGCCCGCCGCCAGGCGGGCATTTTTTGTGACTCGACGGTTTGAACACAAACGACGCGGAAGGCCGGTCCTTCGCGTCGGTGCTTCACGATGCGCGGTTGTTTTCCGAGACCCGGTCCGCGAGTTCCGCAAGAACGGGCTGCATGCGTGCGAACACGGATTCCAGGGCATAGCCGTTGACGCGTACGCGGCCGGCCGCGCCCATGCGCATACGCAGGGCCTCGTCCTTCGCCAGACGTTCGATGGCTTGCGCCCACTCCTCGTCCGTCTCGGCCAGATAGCCGGTCTCGCCGTGGGCGACGGCGTCGGCGTTCACCCCGACATTGGACGACACGACGGGCAGGCTCGCGGCCATGTACTGCAGCACCTTGAGCGCGCATTTGCCTCGGCTCCAGTCGTCGTCGCGCATGGGTGCGATACCGATGTGCGACGAAACCAGCTCCGCCGCTTCGGTATCGCTGTGCCAGCGGACCGGTAGGGTCGGCAGCGGTGCCTCCGGCAAATCGAAGTCGGCGATGATCTTCAGGCGCAGGTTGGGAACGCGCTGTGCGGCCAGGCCCAGCGCGGGCATTGCATCGACCAGATACTTGCGCGTGGACTTGCTGCCGATCCAGACCAGGTCGACCGTGTCGCGCGGCTTCACTGCAGCCACGTCGTACTTCTCCGGTTTCAGGCAGGTCGGAACGACGCTGACCGCCGTATTGAAGGCACGCGCTTTTTCCGCCAGAAAACTGTTGCCCGCGAACACATGGTCGCACCGCATCAGCGTCCGGGCGAAGCGCCGCATGCGCGTCGGCGACGGCGAACCGTCGCTGTTGCAGAAGATGGCGTCATCGAAATCGAAGACCAGCCTGCGTGCGGCTTTGCGCAACAGCCAAAGGAGCGGCGCGGCGTAGGTCTTGCGCAGCAGAACCACGACATCCGCTCGGCGTGCCTCGCGCAACATGCGCAGGAAGGCGCGCACCCCGCCCGAACCGGTGGCGTGCCGGGGTTCGAATCCCGCCCCCTGCAACAGCGGAAAGAACTGCAGCGCGCGGTAACGGGTCGAGGCCGAGTCCTCGCCCTTCGAGACGTACAGGATGCGCGCCGCCATTACTTGGTGAAGGTGCAGTGAATCGTATCCCCGCGCTTGCTGCGCTGGGCGAGCCAGACGTAGATGCGTGCAAGAAGCCGCCTTCCCCGCCGCCGGCTCGAGCTCCTTCCCGACGTTTGCAATGCGTAGTCGATACTGTTGAGGATGACTTTGGGTGTGGTTTCGAGCCAGGTATCGACTTGCCTGAGGCCGTGTTTTGCAGCGAGACGGGTGAGGCTTTCGGGGGTGAAAAGCACCAGGTGACGCGGCACATCGTTCGCGAACCAGCTCGCGCCCATGAGCGCGCGTCCCAGCGCGTTGGCGTTGGGCGTTTCGATGACCAGGCGTCCGCCCGGTTTGAGGATGCGAGCCAGTTCCGCCATGAACGGCTGCGGTTCCGCGATGTGCTCGATCACGTGTCGCACGGTGACGAGATCGAAACTGTCGGACGGGAATTGCGCGGACGCGAGATCGCCGTGATGCACCGGCAACTGCGCGGCCCGGCAGACCTTTACGCCGGTTTCGCTCAGTTCCACACCCTGGACGTCCCAGCCGAGCGCACGCATGGTCCCCAGATAACGGCCGTTGCCGCAACCGACGTCCAGCATCTTCCCGCCCGGTACGTAATGCGGTACGCCCTGGCTGTAGCGCCGCGTGAACAACGGGCTGAGCAGTCGCGCGGCCGCGGGAGGCTCGAGATGCGTGTAGCCGCGCGTACGCTTCAACACCGCCTGTTTCAGCGGACTGATGCGGCGTGTCTGCGCCGAGTCGTCGAACACCGAGTAATCCGGCGGGTAGAAGCTCGCGATCTGCTCGAGGCCCGGCATGGGATGCATGAAGACCGCCGAGCATCCGGTGCAACGGAAATAATCGTAACGGTCGTAATGACCGAACATGATGTCCCGGCCGCTGAAGTCATAAACGGCAGCGGCCTCGCAGACCGGGCATTGGGGCGTCGAAGCGGGGGTAGACATGAGCTAACCGGCTTGGTTGAGGTCTAAACGGCGTTTTTCCCCACCATGCTCAACATG
>QGUL01000142.1 GCA_003242425.1 Pseudomonadota bacterium
CCCCGGCGGGCCGTCCGATATCGCGGCGCGTCCGATCGCCAAGGGACTGACGGAACTGCTGGAGCAGACCTTCCTGGTCGAGAACCGCGGCGGCGCGGGCGGCAACGTCGGCACGGCGGCGGTGACCAAATCCGCGCCCGACGGCTATACTCTGCTCATCACCTCGAGCGCGCCGATCGTGATCAACCCCAGCCTCTACAGCAGCATGCCCTTCGATCCGGCCAAGGATCTGATTCCGATCACCAACCTGCTGCGTGTACCGCTGGTGCTGGTGGCGCATCCCTCGGTGCCCGCCAACAACCTGAAGGAGCTGATCGAGCACATCAAGGCGCAAAAGGGCACCTTCCAGTACGCCTCCGCGGGCAACGGCACGCCGCAGCACCTGACCGGCGAGCTGTTCAAGTCGGTCGCGAAGCTCGACATGATCCATGTGCCCTACAAGGGCTCGGCGCCCGCAATCAACGATCTGCTGGGCGGCCACGTGCCGGTGATGTTCGACAGCATGATCGCGATCACGCCGCACATCAAAGCGGGCAAGGTCAAAGCGATCGCGATGAGCGGGGCGCAGCGTTCGCCGCAGTTCCCGGACATCCCGACCTTCGCCGAACTGGGCTATCCGGAGGTGGAGTCCTATGCCTGGTACGGTTTCTTCGCCCCGGCCGGCATGCCGAAGGAACTCGTCGACAAGATCAACGCCGCCGCGCTCAAGGCGATGAAGATGCCCGACTTCCAGAAGACCCTCGCCGACACGGGCTCTGACTTCGTCGGTGACACGCCGGAGAACTTCGCCAAGTTCGTCGAGGCCGAACGCGAGAAGTGGTCGAAGGTGGTGAAAGCGAGCGGCGCGCGGGTCGACTGAGCGCCTGAGACCGCCGCCTCAGGCGGCGGTCGTTTCCAGCTTGTCGATCTCGGCCGCTACCCGCTCCGGCTCGAGATCGTTCAGACACTTGAAATGCCCCAGCGGGCATTCGCGCTGATAGCAGGGGCTGCATTCCAGACTGAGCGTCACCAGCCGCGCGTTGGGGCTGAGCGGCGGGGTGTGGTGCGGGCTCGACGACCCGTACAGGGCGACGATCGGCCGTCCCAGCGCCGCCGCGACGTGCATCAGCCCGGAGTCGTTGGTCACCACGCATTGCGCCACCGACATGAGGTCGATGGCCGAGGCGAGGTTGGTGCGGCCGCAGAGATTGACGCAGGCGCCGTCCGAGAGCGCCACGATTTCGTCGGCGACCGGGCGGTCCTTTTGCGAACCGAACAGCCAGACCGTTTTGCCGCGCGCGCGCAGCTTGCGCGCCAGCGTGGCGAAATGCCGCGTGGGCCAGCGCTTGGCCGGCCCGTATTCAGCGCCCGGACACATCGCGACGACCGGCCGCGAGCGGTCCAGGCCCAGCCGGCCGATGTTAATGATGAGATTGGCCTCGTCCACGCGCAGCCGTACCCGCGGCAGCGGCCGCTGCGGCGGCTCGGACGGATCCTCCGCTAGCTTGGCATAGCGCTCCGCCATCAGCGGCAGCGCTTTCTCGTCGAGTTTGTGGATGACGTTGAGCAACCCGTAGCGCGCCTCGCCCACGTAGCCGATGCGCTCCGGAATGCCCGCGAAAAAGGGCACCAGCGCCGATTTCCAGCTGTTGGGCAGCACGATCGCGCGCGCGAAGCCGCGCTCTTTGAGCCGCCGGCCGAGACGCCAGCGCGCCGCGAGTTTGAATTCGCCGTGATCGAAGGGCGACTGGATCACTTCGTCGATCTCGGGCATGCGCCCGAGCACCGGCGCGGTCCACGGCGGCGCGAGCGCGTCGATGCGTTCGCCCGGCCGCTGTTCGCGCAGGCGTGCGAACAGCGGCTGCGCGAGCAGCGCATCTCCGATCCAATTGGGAGCGACGATCAGGGTGCGGGACATGAGGCGCGACCGCAAACGACGGGTACGCTACTGGATGACAGCAGCGTGCCCGATTCGTTCTGGTTCGTCCAGTGTCGGTGCGGCGCGATGCGTGCGGTGTTGCGCGCGGAAGAGGGGATCAGTGACCGGCGGGACGCTCGCCCTTGTACTGGTAGATCGTGCCGCAATAGGGACAGCGCACCGTGCCGAGGTCGACCACGTCGAGAAACACGCGCGGATGGTAGTTCCACACCGGTGTGTCGGGCGTGGGACAGTGCAGCGGCAGGTCTTTCTCGGTGACCTCGACAACCGTTTCTTTTTTCAAGGCTTCAGCCATTTTCGTCGTTACTCCGTCTGGACGTTGGCCGGCCGCGCTCAGGCGACCGGGGTCAACCATTCCGCGTATTTGCTGTTCTTGCCGGCGACCAGGTCGAAGAAGGCCTTCTGCAGCCGCGTCGTGACCGGGCCGCGCTTGCCTTCGCCGATGGTGCGGCCGTCCACTTCGCGGATCGGCGTGACTTCGGCCGCTGTGCCGGTGAAGAACGCCTCGTCGGCGATGTACACGTCGTCGCGCGTGAGGCGCTTCGACTTGACCTCGTAGCCGAGGTCGTTGGCGAGCGTGATGATCGTCTCGCGCGTGATGCCGATCAGCGCCGAGGCGATTTCCGGTTCGTAGATGCAACCTTTCTTGACGATGAAGAGGTTCTCGCCCGGGCCTTCGGCGACGAAGCCGTCCACGTCGAGCAGCAGACCCTCGTCGTAGCCGTGCTCGGTGGCCTCCATGTTGGCGAGAATGGAGTTGGCATAGGTGCCGGAATACTTCGCGCGGCACATCGACACGTTGACGTGGTGGCGCGCGTAGGAGGAGGTCTTGACACGGATGCCGCGTTCCAGGCCGTCGGCACCCAGGTACGCGCCCCAGGGCCAGGCGGCGACCGCCACGTGCACCTTGGCGCCGAGGGGCGAAACGCCCATCTTTTCCGCGCCGTAGAAAGCGATCGGCCGGATGTAGGCGCTTTCCAGCTTGTTGGCGCGCACCACTTCCTTCTGCGCCTCCATCAGCTCCTCGGGCGTGAAGGGCAGCTTCATGCGGTAGATGTGCGCAGAGTTGAACAGCCGCTCGGTGTGTTCCCTCAAACGGAAGATGGCCGTGCCGTTGACGGTGTTGTAGGCGCGTACGCCTTCGAAAACGGCGAGTCCGTAATGCAGCGAGTGGGTGAGGACGTGGGTGGTGGCATCACGCCAAGGCACGAGCTTGCCGTCATACCAGATCCAACCGTCGCGGTCGGCCATGGACATGTCGTTGTTCTCCGGGATGATTTCGGGCGTCCCGCGGGCCGGGGCGGCGCGGGAGCAGGGTTGAAGCAAAGCCGGCATTCTAGCGAAAAAGCGCCGCGCGCCGCAGCGGTGCCGCGCATCCGCGGCCGGGCCTTAGTCACGCCCGAACACCGTCTGCCACAGCGCGGTGGTGGCTTCGATGTAGGGCGCCACGGTTTCGTGCTCCACGCGCGCGTACTGCGCGCCGTTCAAGCGCAATTTGTGCTGCAGCCGCCGGTATTCGCGGTAGGCGTCAGCCACCGCCGAGGCGAGCGCGGAGGGGATCAGGTGCAGGCCGCCGGCCATGTGCAGCAGCGCGATGTTGCCCAGGTTGGCGGTCAGCTCGTAGTGGCGCGGGGCGTGGGCGAGCACCAGGTACTGGACGATGAACTCGATGTCCACCATGCCGCCGCGGTCGTGCTTGATGTCGAAGAGCTGGGAATGATTCGGGTGGCCTTCGAGGAGCTTCGCCCGCATCGTCAGCACGTCGTTGCGCAGGGCTTCGATGTCCACCGGCGCGGTGAGGATGTCACGCCGCAGGGCGTCGAACAGCGCCCCCAGCGCCGCGTCGCCGGCGCAGAAGCGCGCCCGGGTGAGGGCCTGGTGCTCCCACGACCAGGCCGATTCGAGCTGGTAGCGGCGGAAGGCGTCCATGGAATGCGCCAGCAGCCCGGCCTCGCCGTTCGGCCGCAGGCGCAGATCGGTCTCGAACAGCGTTCCGGCCGCGGTGTGGCTGCCGAGCCAGGTGTTCATGCGCTGCACCAGGCGCGCGTAGTTCTCCGGCGCGGCGGAGTGGTCGTCGTCGTAGATGTAGACCAGATCCAGGTCCGAGGCGTAGCCCAGTTCCTTGCCGCCCAGCTTGCCGTAGCCGATCACGGCGATGCGCGGGGTCTCGCGGTGGCGCTGCCTCACGAGCTTCCAGCATTGCTCGAGCGAAACCGCGAGCACCAGATCGGCCGCCATGGACAGGTGATCCGCCAGGCGCTCGACCGTCAGCAGTCCCGCCAGATCCTGCGCCAGCAGCCGGAACACCTGGGCATGATGCAGCTCGCGCATCAGATCCATCTGGCGCTCGGTGTCGCCCTCGTTCGCGGCCATTTCCGTGCGCAACTGGAGCAGGAATGCGCTCCAGTCCGGCGGCGTGTGCAACTGACGGGGGTCGAGCAGTTCGTCGAGCAGGATGGGGTGGCGGGTGAGATAGCTCGCCGCCCAGGGTGAGGCGGACAGAAGCTCGGCCACGCGCGCCAGCGCCTGCGGGCTCTCCTGCAACAGGGCAAGGTAGGCGGCACGGCCGCCGATCGCCTCCAGGAGCTCCAGGCAGCGCGCCAGCGCCGCATCGGGCGCAGCGGTGCGGCATGCGGCTTCCACCACGCGCGGCAGCAGCGCGTCGAGCCGCGCCTGGCTGCTGGCCGGCAGCGAACGGTAGCGCGCACTGCGCTGGAAGGCGTAAAGCCGCTCGGCCGCGCCGCGGCCGTCCTCGAAACCCCAGCGCGAGAGCTGCACCGCCGCTTCGGGTACCGACAGCCCGCCGTCGCAAACCGGCTGGAAACTATTGCGCTCTTCCTCCTCGCCGGCCGCGAACACGCTTTCGAAGCGCGCCGTCACCACCGCGCGGTGGGCGTCGAGCGCGGCGCGCAGCGCCTCCCAGCCGGCCCAGCCCATGGCTTCGGCGACCAGCGCCCGGTCCGCCTCGTTCGCCGGCAGACGGTGCGTCTGGTTGTCGTCGAGGTATTGCAGCCGGTGCTCGAGGCGGCGCAGGAAGACGTAGGCCTCGCGCAGCTGCGCCACGGCCTCGGGCTCGAGCAGACGCTTGGCGCCGAGCGTCTGCAGGATCTGCAGCGTGGACCGCTCCCGCAGCGCCGACTCGCGGCCGCCACGGATGAGTTGGAAGGACTGGGCGATGAATTCGATTTCGCGGATGCCGCCGGGGCCGAGCTTGATGTCGTCGACCAGGTCGCGCCGCATGACTTCGCGCCGGATCTGGGCGTGCAGGGTGCGGACGGCGCCGATGGTGGCGTAGTCCAGGTATTTGCGGAACACGAACGGGCGCACGAGCTGTTCCAGCTCGGCGATGCTCTGGGCGTCGCCGCCCGCCACCACGCGCGCCTTGATCCAGGCGTAGCGCTCCCACTCGCGGCCGTGGGCGACGAAATACTGTTCCAGGGCTTCGAAACCCGTGGCCAGCGGCCCGGCATCGCCCCAGGGCGGCGGGGCCAGGCGGCCGCGGAACACCGGCCCGCGGCGGTCCCTTTGCTCAGGCTCCGGGAGGAGGGCTGGGCCACCCCTGTC
>QGUL01000143.1 GCA_003242425.1 Pseudomonadota bacterium
GACCAGCAGGGTGGCCGGGAAACCGATGGCGAACACGTTCAACTGCAGCGCCACACGCGCGAGCACGCCGAGCGCGAGGTTGAGGATGAGCATGGTGGCCAGCACCGGCAGCGCCACGTGCAGGCCGATGCGGAACACTTCGCCGCCCGCGGCCACCATGGCGGCAACGTTGATCTGCGGCCCCGGTCCTTCGGTGACCGGCAGGCTGTGAAAGCTTTCGGTCACCGCGGCGACGAGCAGCAGGTGGCCGTTGATGGCGAAAAAGATCAGCGTCGCCACCATGCCGAGGAAACTGCCGACGATCGGCGTCTGCTCGCCCGTGCCGGGGCTGATGAAGCCGGCGAAGGACAGACCCATCTGCAGGCCGATGACGTCGCCCGCCAGCTCCAGCGCGGCGAACACGAGCCGCACGGCGAAGCCGATCGTGGCGCCGATCAGCACCTGTTGCGCGAGCACGAGCGGCGCATGGGGACTGGAGATCGGCACGTGCTGCTCGGCCGGCAATAGCGGCGCGACCAGCAGCGATACGAGCAGGCTGAAGGCGATTTTCACGCGTGCCGGCACCGCTTGGTCGTGCAGGATCGGGGCGGTCATGAACAGGGCCAGCACGCGCACGAACGGCCACAGGTACATGCCCAGCCACAGACTGACTTGTTCGTAGGTGAAGCTGATCATGGCCGTTCCGCTGGTGTCGCGGCGCTGTCGCTGCGGCTCGATGCGGGCGGGTTCAGCCGATCACGAAGGGAATGCTCTCGATCAGCCGGCGCGTGTATTCCGTGATGGTCGTCAGCATCCACGGGCCGGCGAAGATCAGCGCCACGAACAGCCCGACCAGCTTGGGAATGAAGGACAGCGTCATTTCGTTGATCTGCGTG
The DNA here is from genome assembly GCA_003242425.1 of Pseudomonadota bacterium. Lineage (GTDB taxonomy): Bacteria > Pseudomonadota > Gammaproteobacteria > Burkholderiales > SG8-39 > ZC4RG42. The sequence continues at coordinate 876 of QGUL01000143.1, forward strand.
GCGGCCTGCAACACCGAGACCGCGAGGCCCACGAGCAACGCGGTGAGCAGCAGCGGGCCGGCGATCATCAGCGTCATCTCCAGCGCCTGCTGGCCGATGGTGAGTACGGTTTGCGGGGTCATGGTCGGCAATCCGGGGTTGGAGCGACTATCCGAAGCTCGCCGTTAGCGAGCCGATCAGCAGGTTCCAGCCGTCCACCAGCACGAACAGCATGAGCTTGAACGGCAGCGAGATCAGCACCGGCGAAAGCATCATCATCCCCATCGACATCAGCACCGAGGCGACCACCATGTCGATGATGAGGAAGGGGATGAAGACCAGGAAACCGATCTGGAACGCCGTTTTCAGCTCGCTCGTCACGAACGCGGGCACGACGACGCGCAGCGGCAGCTCCTGCGGGCTCTGTACGGCAGGCTGGTCGGCGAGTTTCATGAACAGGGCGAGGTCGGACTCGCGCGTCTGCTTCAGCATGAAGTCCTTCATCGGCGCTTCCGCGCGCACGAGCGCCTCGTTGAACGAGAGCTTGTCCTCCGCGTACGGCAGATAGGCCTCGGCGTAGACGCGGTCTAGCGTGGGCGCCATGACGAACAGGGTCAGGAACAGCGCTAGGCCGATGAGCACCTGGTTGGGCGGCGAAGTCTGCGTGCCGAGGGCGTGGCGCAGCAGCGACAGCACGATGATGATGCGCGTGAACGAGGTCATCAGCAGCAGCACCGCCGGCAGGAAGGTGAGAAAGCTCAGCGCGAGCAGCGTCTGGATCGACAGCGTGTAGGTCTGTCCTCCACCCGGCGCGGGCGCGCTGGTGAAGGCGGGGATGCCTTGTTGCGCCAGTGCGGGCCAGGGCGTCAGCGCGACGAGCGCCAGCAGAACCGTCCACAGGCGTCTAGACACGCTCGTCTCCTTTGCGCATGCGCGCGAGCCAGTCGGCGAATTTCGGCGTGCCGGAGGATGCGGGATTCACCGCTTGGCGCGGCAGCGTGTGCAGCGTGCGCACCTGCCCCGGGGCGACGCCGAGGATGAGCCAGGTGTCGCCGACTTCCACGACCACGACGCGTTCCTTCGGTCCGACCGCCACCGCCGCCACGCTGCGCAGCACCTCGTTGCCGCTGCCGGGCAGGCGCTGGATGCGCCTGAGCAGCCAGGCCGTGCCCGCGATGACCGCGAGCACCAGCGCGAGGGCGAGCAGCGACTGCAGCATCGCGCCGACCGGTGTGGCCGGCGCCGCCTCGGCGGACTGCGCCGCAGCCGGCAGGGCGACGAGACCGAGCAGGAACGCCGCGGCTTTCATTTCATGTTGGCCAGACGGCGGATGCGTTCGGAAGGCGTGATGATGTCCGTCAGACGGATGCCGAACTTCTCGTTCACCACCACGACCTCGCCTTGCGCGATCAGACAGCCGTTCACCAGCACGTCCATCGGTTCACCCGCCAGGCCGTCGAGCTCGACCACAGAGCCTTGCGCGAGCTGGAGAATGTTCTTGATCGGGATCTTGGTGCGGCCCAGTTCCACGGTGAGCTGCACCGGGATGTCGAGCACCAGATCGATGTCGTTGGCGAACTCGCCCGATCCGCCGGCGCTTTTCTCGGTCTTGGCGAGCGGTTCGAAATTCGCCGGCTTGGGGGTGGCCGCGGGCGCGGCGTTGCCCGTCGCGGCCGACTGCGCGTTCTCGGCGGCCGCCTGTTCCGCCAGGGCGGCAGCCCATTCGTCTTCGATGGAATCAGCCATTGTCTTCTCCCAGATTGTTCTCCTTGGCCGACACGGCGAGGATCTTCTCGACGCGGATGGCGTGATGGCCGTTGAGCGTGCCGTACTTGCATTCGAAGATCGGCACGCCGTCGACTTCCGCGACCACGTGTTCCGGCAACTCGATCGGTATCACGTCTCCGGGTTTCATGCTCAACAGGCTGCGGACGGTGGCCGGTATGTGGGTGAAGTTCACCACCATCTCGACTTCGGCGATCTGCACCTGGCGCGACAGCATGCGCAGCCAGCGCCGGTCGGGCTCGTAGCTGTCGCCCTGGGTCTGCGAATACAGCACCTCCCGGATCGGCTCGACGACCGAGTAGGGGATGCAGACGTGCAGGCTGCCGCCGGTCTGGCCGAGCTCGATCGAGAACGAGGTGGTGATGACGACTTCGCTGGGCGTGGCGATGTTGACGAACTGGGTGTGCATCTCGGAACGCACGTAATCCAGTTCCAGCGGATAGACCGGCGCCCACGCCTTCTTGTAATCCTCCACCACGGCCGCGAGCGTGCGCTGGATGATGCGCTGTTCGGTCTGCGAGAAATCGCGCCCTTCCACGCGGGTGTGGAAGCGCCCGTCGCCGCCGAACATGTTGTCCACCACCGCGAACACCAGGCTGGGATCGAACACGATCAGGCAGGAGCCGCGCAGCGGCTTCAACTGCATGATGTTGATGTTCGACGGGATGACGAGATTGCGCAGGAACTCGTTGTACTTCTGCACCTTCACCGGACCGACCGAAATCTCCGGATTGCGGCGCATGAGATTGAACAGGCCCAGCCGCAGCAGGCGCGCGAAACGCTCGTTGATGATCTCGAGCGTGGGCATGCGCCCGCGCACGATGCGTTCCTGCGTGGCGAGGTTGTAGGGACGCGGCCCGTCGGTGACCTCGACCTCCTGCGGTTCGTCGACTTCGCCCGTCACGCCTTTCAGCAGGGCGTCGACTTCTTCCTGGGAGAGATACTCGGACATGATCGACCGGGACTCGACCTACTGGATGATGAATTCGGAGAAATAGGCGCCCTTGATGTCCTTGGCCGCGGCGGGCTTGGTCATCGGCGCACGGACGGCGGCGAGGATCTCCTCGATCAGCTTCTGCTTGCCTTCCACCGTGGCGAGCTCCTTGCCGCTCTTGGCCGACAGCAGCAGCAGGATGTCGTTGCGGATGCGCGGCATGTGCTGTTTGACGGGCTCCAGCGCCTGCTCGTCGGCGCCTTCCAGCACCACGCCCAGACGCAGGAACTGAGCGCCGTACTCGTCCTCGTGCAGATTGACGACGAAGGGGTCGAGGGGCAGGAACACGGGCGCGCGCACCTCCGGAGCCGCAGCCTTGCCGGGCTTGGAATCGTTGCCCGCTTCGCTCGGAAGCGTGAGCAGGGCGATGACTGCGCCTGCGGCGACGAGAACGAGGATCAATGCCGTTGCGAACCAGAATTTCTTGCTCATGTTGCTGTGCATGCGTCTTGCCGGACCGCGGCACCGCGGCGGCGCAGGGTCATCGTTCCCCGTCCGTGACGTCGGCCGCTATGCCGATGGTGGAATTATCGGCAGCCATGCCGCCCGGCAATGAAAGAAATAGGGTGAGTAAAGGACGCCAATTCCTTCAGGCAAATGTGTCCACCAGACCCACGCGGACCGGGGCGGACGCGATCGCCGTCGCCTGCACGGCGGCAGTCGCCGTGTGATCGCCGCGCGCGGCGCGTTGCGGCTGTTCGGCCTCCTGCCGGTCGCGGGTCTGCGCGTGGATCTGCGCGTCGCCCAGGGCGATGCCGCTTTCGGCCAGCATGTCGCGCAGACGCGGCAACGCGTGCTCCAGCGCCTGGCGGGTATCGGCGTGCTGGGCGGTGAAGCTCAGGTTGGCGCGGTCGCCCGCCACATCGATGCGCACTTCGATCGGCCCCAGCTCGGGCGGCGAGACGTGCAGGATCGCGCTCTGTTGTTCGGCGCGCACCAGGAACTGCACGGTCTGGCCGAATTCTCCCTGCCAGCGTTCGCTGCCCAGCGGCTGTTGCAGCGTGTACTGGACCGGCGCGTGCAGCGGCTGCGCCCGCGCCGCTTGCGGCGCCGCAGGCGTGGCCGCGATCGGGTTCAAACCGGCTTCGCCGGGTTTGGTCGCGACCGGCTCGGTAGAGGATGCGCTCAGGGTGGCGTCCGCCCGTTCCTCGGCCGCCACGGCGTCAAACGGGACGGCCGGCGCATCGGACGCTGCCGCTTCCGGCAGCACATTGCGTCCGGCCGGCTGCGGTGCGCCGACGACGGCCGTCGCGGCGTTTGCGGCGCTTTCATCCACGGCGGCCGGAGGCGAAGCCAGCGCGACAGGCAGCAGCGGGAGGGAAGAGAGCGGCTCAGCAATCGCCTGCGTGTCCGCTTCGGTCTCCGCCAGTGCGTCGCGCTCCGTTTCAGGCAGCCAAGCCGGCGATTCCGTCCGGATGCGCTCGTCCAGCAGCTCGGCAAAGGCGGCCGCGAAAGCTTCCGGGTTGTCTTCGGCCGGCGCGGAGGCGGGGGCGTCGGGCGCCGCCGCACTCATCGCGGCCGGGAGAATGGGCAGGGTCGTCATGCTTCTCAAATCCGGCGCGGCGCCGCGGCGGCCAGCCGCGCGGCGTATTCATCCGTCTGTTTCTGCTCGGCGCGCAGCGCATGCGTGCGCGCGGCCTCGGCACGGCGTTCGAGCAACACTTCGTAGGAGCGCGCGCGGCGTTCGGCTTCCTGCCAGTCGGCGCGGCCGCGCATCACGGCCGCCTGCCGGTGCGCCACGTCCGCGCGCTGCTGCGCGATCGCCTCGTCGGCCTTGCCCGGGAAATTGGGGAAGTTCCCCAGCCCCCGCCCCAACCCCCTTTTTTTTCCTTTTATAA
>QGUL01000516.1 GCA_003242425.1 Pseudomonadota bacterium
GATCCCACCTCTATACGCATACCGGCGACGAAATCGGCATCGGCTACATGATCGACGGGCATGCGGTCTACGAGCCGGAGCGCGGCCCGCCCATCGAGGCGAGGCCGCGCGAGTTCTTCTGCTTCGACGGCGCGCGGCCCTCGAGGCTGACACTTACCCGCAACCGCCAACTGCATTTCGCGCTGCCGCGCGCGACCGTGATCGAAGCGGCAGGCGGTCGTGTTCCGTCGCCCCAGGCGATTGCGCAGGCCTTGAACCGGTCTCCTCTCGCCGTCTATCTGCTGCATCAACTGCGCCGGCTGACGCGCGATGCCCCGCGCCTGACGGTTCCGCAGCGCATCGTGATGCTGGACGCGACGCTGGCGCTGGCGAAGTCGGTGTTGTGCGCCTGTCTCCAAGAGGGGCCGCAAGCGCCCGGCGAGCCCGGCCTGTACGCCCGCGCCTGCGAGTACATGAACCGGCACCTGCATGTCTGTGGACTATCCGCCGCGCACATCGCCGCGGCGCTCCATTGCTCACGAGCACATCTCTACCGTGTCTTCGCGGAGCACGGTATGACCGTGGCGGACCTGTTGCGCGAACTGCGCATGCGTCGCGCGCGGCAGTTGCTCCATGCGGAGCCCGATTTGGACGTCGGCACGATCGCATGGCGTTGCGGTTATGCCGACGCCTCGTCCTTCGGCAAGGCGTTCAAGCGTCGTTTCGGGCTCTCGCCACTGGAGTGGCGCGCCTGTGTCAGGCGTGCGCCTTTGCCCGCGGAAGCGTTACTGGAAGATTGAGACGGCAGAACGATCGGCGGAGACGTTAAAACCACCGCGCCCGCTGCATCGCAGCAATAATCCGCCCCCAAAATGCCGGGCGCAGCGGACCGCCGCGGCCGCGCCGTGACGAACAGGGGAGAGGTCCGTCGCGCCGCCCGGCTCCAGCGGCTCTTCTTGCGGAACATGCAGTAAACGGGAAAACGGAGAACAAGATGAACAAGGCATTCAGGCTGGCCGTATGTGCCGCCGCGCTCTATGCGGCGAGCGTGGCGGTGCCCGCCGCGGCTGCGAGCCCGGGGGACGGAGTCCAGATCGTGGGGCAACTCTCGCGCGCGGAAGCGGGGGGACCGGAAGAAAACATGAGCCGCTCCCAGCTGACGCAGCTCCTCAACGCACTCAGAAGAAACATGGCGGAGAACTCGTCGGCGCCGAACCAGTCGGCGAGCCCGACGTCGAACCAGAGCCCGCCGTCGAATCCGAACATGGTCGGCCAGACGGCGGGCTCGATGATGGGCATGGATTTCAGCGGCAGCGATTTCAAGGTGTCTAACTGGGTGCAGCGCTTAATCGAGGGCGCGCAGAGCGGTCTCGATGAGTCGTTCAACCCCACGAGCAACATCACCATGCACGAGCTGGCGTTGCACCTAATGCCTCATGGAGACGTACTGTCGAGCGAGAACCTTGACGAATGGGCCCAGGCCTACATCGAAGCGGCGACCGAGCAAGGCCTGATCGACCTGACCAATTCCACGCCTGCCGACCGGAACACGCTGCTGGCGGCCGCTTACGGTACCGACA
>QGUL01000144.1 GCA_003242425.1 Pseudomonadota bacterium
GGCCGGGGTTTTGAGTGGCGGTTGGTAGGACCGGCGAGCCCGTTGGGAAACGCCATCACCACGGCGATGAACAGCGCGCCCATGCAGTACAGCCACAGCTCGGGGAAGGTCTCGGAAAAAAGCGTCTTGGCATAGTTGACGAGCAGGCTGCCGTACACCGCGCCGATCAGCGACATGCGCCCGCCTACCGCGGCGAAGATCACCATCTCGATCGATGGCACGATGCCGACGAAGGACGGCGACATGAAGCCGACCTGCAGCGTGAACATCGCGCCGCCGATCGCCGAGAAGGCCGCGGCGACGCAGAACACGAACACCTTGAAGTTCGCGACATCGTAGCCGGAGAAGCGCACCCGCTCCTCCTTGTCGCGCATGGCGATGAGCAGCTTGCCGAGCTTGGAGGACAGCAGAAAGCGCGCGAACAGGATGCAGCCGATCAGCAGCGCACCGTTGATGTAGTAGAGGATGTACTTCGCCGAATCGGTGCGGATGTCCCAGCCGTGCAGGGTCTTGAGGTCCGTGATGCCGTTCACGCCGCCGGTCAGGCCCTGCTGGCCGATGATCAGCACCGAGAGGATGAGCGCGATCGCCTGGGTGACGATGGCGAAGTACACGTCGCCCACGCGCCGCTTGAACATCGCCACCGCGATCACGAAGGCGAGCGCCGTGGGAATCACGAGAATCGCCGCGAGCGTGAAGGCGAAGCTGTGGAAGGGCTCCCAGAACCACGGCAGCGCGGTGAGCTGGTTCCAGTCCATGAAGTCCGGGATGCCCGGCGTGGACTGCATCTTGGTGCTCTCGTAGTCGGAGGCCTCCAGCTTGAGGAACATCGCCATGCAGTAGCCGCCGAGGCCGAAGAACACGCCCTGGCCGAGGCTGAGGATGCCGCCGTAGCCCCAGCACAGCACCAGGCCCACGGCCACGAAGGCGTAGGTGAGGTACTTGCCGACCAGGTTGAGCCGGAACAGATCCAGCGTGAGCGGCAGCACCACGAGGATCAGCGCGGCGAGCACGAGCAGGCCGACCGCGCCCTCCGCGCCGCCCAGTACGTTCCTGTAGATCGCTTTCATGACTGCTCCCGGGGCTCTATCGGCGCACCTTGAGGGCGAACAGCCCCTGCGGCCGCATCATCAGGATCACCACCACGGCGGAGAGCGTGAGCACCTTCGCCATGGAGCCGGTGAGGAAGAATTCGGAAGTGGCCTGCGTCTGCGCGATCAGGAAGGCCGAGGAGATCGTGCCGAGCAGGCTGCTCGCGCCGCCGAACACCACGGTGAGGAAGGTGTCGACGATGTAGAGCGAACCGCTGGTCGGCCCGGTGGAGCCGATGGTGGTGAAGGCCGCGCCGGCGATGCCCGCGATGCCGCAGCCCAGCGCGAAGGTGATGCGGTCCACCTTCCTGGTGTTGATGCCAACCGCACCGCTCATCATGCGGTTCTGCGTCGTGGCGCGCACGCGCAGGCCCCACTGCGAGCGGTAGAGCAGCAGCGCGAGTCCGGCGGTGAGCAGCGCGGTGATCGCCATCACGAACAGGCCGTTGATGGGGATGTCGATGGACTCGGCCGGCTGCCACGAGCCCATCAGCCAGTCGGGCAGCGTGGCGCTCACTTCCTTGGCGCCGAAGATCGAGCGGAAGAGCTGCTGCATCGCCAGCGACAGCCCCCAGGTGGCGAGCAGCGTATCGAGCGGACGCTTGTAGAGATGCCGGATCATCGCCCACTCCACCACGTAGCCGACCGCGAAGGCGATCGCGAACGCGCCGGCGATGGCGAAGAAGAAGTAATAGGGTGTGAACGCGGGGAAATACTCGGTGGTGAGGGAGGAGAAGACGTAAGTCGTGTAGGCGCCGATGGTGAGGAACTCGCCGTGCGCCATGTTGATCACCCCCATCTGGCCGAAGATGATCGCCAGCCCCAGCGCCATCAGCAGCAGCACGCAGAACACCGACAGGCCGTTGAAGCCCTGCATCGCCATGATGGCGCCGAATTCGGAAAACCACTCCATCGTTCTCTCCGCATTCCGGCGGCTCGCGCCGCCTCTTCACGCTCGGACCGCGGCGCCGGCCGACACCGGCCCCTGCTCCGAGGAGGGCGAGCACAAGGGCCGATGCCGCGCGCCGTCCGTTCTCAGAGGTAACCCTTCGGGAAGGGATTGGGCTCGATCAGGTCGGACTCCCAGATGACCTTGAACTGACCGTCCTTCTGCGCCACCCCGATGCGGGTCTTGCTCCAGAGGTGATGGTTCTCGTGCACCTTCACGTAGCCTTCCGGCGCGGTCTTGAGCTCGATGCCGGGCGAGGCCGCGACGACCTTGTCCACATCGAAGCTGCCGGCGCGCTCGACCGCCGCCTTCCACAGCCACGGGCCGAGGTAGGCCGCCTGCGTGACGTCGCCGATCACCGACTTCGGTCCGTACTTCGCCTTGAAGGCCTCCACGAATTTCCTGTTGTTGGGGTTGTCGAGGCTCTGGAAGTACTTCATCGCGGCGTAGAAGCCTTCGACGTTCTCGCCGCCGATACCGAGCATCTCGTCCTCGGTGACGGAGATGGTGAGCAGCGTCTGCTTGTCGGGCGTGACGCCCGCGGCGCGAAGCTGCTTGTAGAACGCGACGTTGCTGCCGCCCACGACGATGGCGTACACGACGTCCGGTTTCTTGAGCTTGATCTTGTTGATGAGCGAGCCGAACTGGGTGTGGCCGAGCGGGTAGTACTCCTCGCCCACCACCTGGCCCTTGAGCACGTTCTCGATGTGCTTGCGCGCGATCTTGTTGGAGGTGCGCGGCCAGATGTAGTCGGAGCCGATGAGATAGAAGGTCTTGGCGCCCTTCTCCTTGGCGATCCAGTCGAGCCCCGCGATGATCTGCTGCGTCGCCTCCTGGCCGGTGTAGATGACGTTCTTCGACTGCTCCAGCCCCTCGTAGAAGGTCGGGTAGTAGAGCAGCCCGTTCTCCTTCTCGAAGATCGGCAGCACCGCCTTGCGCGAGGCCGAGGTCCAGCAGCCGAACACCGCGGCGACCTTGTCGTTCACCAGCAGCTTGCGCGCCTTCTCGGCGAAGGTCGGCCAGTCGCTCGCGCCGTCCTCCTGGATGATGCGGATCTTGCGCCCCAGCACGCCGCCCATGGCGTTGATCTGCTCGATGGCGAGCTGCTCGGCCTGGATGGAACCCATCTCGCTGATCGCCATCGTGCCGGTCGCCGAATGAAGCTGGCCGACCACCACTTCGGTGTCCGTCACCGCCAGCCCCGTGGTGTTCACCTTCGCGGTGGGATATTTCTTCAGGTCCGCGAAGGCCGGCACCGGCAACGCGCTCACCGGCAATGCGCCCATGGCAAGCATGAGCTTGCGCCGCATCGGCGAAACGATTCGTGGATCTTTCTCACTCATGTCGCAGCTCCTTTGCTTGGAATCGCACCGCGCCTCCTCTTGCGTGAAGCGCCTCGTTGCGATGGCAATGTAGGACTGCGACCGTCGCGGCGAAATACGTTGAATGACGTACGCGGCGCTGCGCCGGCTTGGTGCGAAGCGATCCAAATCAGTGCACCGCGCCGTGCGCGCAAGCGCCCTTTCGCGGGATAAACGGGCGATACGCAAGCGCTTCGGGCGCCGGTCCGGTTCTTGCGAAAGGCGCGGCGTCAGGGTCGATACGGGTTATGGACGTGAACGGCTTCGCCGCGCAACGCATCGTCAAAATCCGCCGCGACTACAACACCTGGGTCGCCAACGAAACGCTCGAGGACTACGCGCTGCGTTTCACGCCGCGCGCCTTCCGCAAGTGGTCGCCCTTCCGGGTGGCGAACACCGCCATCGGCGCGGTGTCCTTCCTCGCGCTGGAGGCGATCGGCGGCGCGATCGCGCTCGCCTACGGCTTCACCAACGCGCTCATCGCGATACTGGTGGTCGGGCTGATCATCTTCCTCACCGGCCTGCCGATCAGCTACTACGCTGCGCGCTACGGGCTCGACATGGATCTGCTCACGCGCGGCGCGGGCTTCGGCTACATCGGCTCGACCGTCACCTCGCTGATCTACGCCTCCTTCACCTTCATCTTCTTCGCCATCGAGGCGGCGATCATGGCGATGGCGCTGCAGCTCTATCTGGATATTTCGCTGCCGCTCGGCTATCTGCTGAGCTCGCTGGTGATCATTCCGCTGGTCGCCTACGGCATCACGCTCATCAGCAGGCTGCAGCTCTGGACCCAGCCCGTATGGCTCGCTCTGCTGGTGCTGCCTTACCTCGCGGTCTGGCTGAAGGAGCCGCAGCTTTACGGCGAGTTCACGCGTTTCGAAGGCGGCGCGCAGCGCGCAGGCTTCGACTGGATGCTGTTCGGCGCGGCGGCCACCATCGCCTTCTCGCTCATCGCGCAGATCGGCGAGCAGGTGGACTTCCTGCGTTTCCTGCCGGAGAAGACCAGAGCGAACCGCCGCGGCTGGTGGGGCGCGATCCTCCTCTCCGGGCCGGGCTGGATCGTGCCCGGCATGCTCAAGCAGCTCGGCGGCGCCTTCCTCGCTTTCCTCGCCTTTCGCTACGGCATCGAGACTGCGCGCGCTGTGGAACCCACGCAGATGTATCTCGTGGGCTTCAGCTATGTCTGGAGCGATCCCGCCCTGGCGGTGGCGGCGACGGCGCTGTTCGTCATCGTCTCGCAGGTCAAGATCAACGTCACCAACGCCTACGCCGGCTCGCTCGCTTGGTCCAACTTCTTCGCGCGGCTCACGCACAGCCATCCGGGCCGCGTGGTGTGGCTGGTGTTCAACGTGCTGATCGCGCTGGGGCTGATGCTGCTCGGCGTGTTCGAGGCGCTGGAGCACGTGCTCGGCTTCTATTCCAACGTCGCCATCGCCTGGGTCGGCGCGCTGGTCTCGGACCTGGTCGTCAACAAGCCGCTGGGCCTGAGTCCCAAGGGCATCGAGTTCAAGCGCGCGCACCTCTACGACATCAACCCGGTGGGCGTGGGCTCGATGCTGATCGCGTCGCTTCTCGGCATGAGCGCCTACCTCGGCCTGTACGGCGAGCTCGCGCAGGCCTTCGCGCCTTTCATCTCGCTCGCCTCCGCCTTCGTCTGCGCGCCGGCGATCGCGGTGGCGACGAAGAGCCGCTACTACATCGCCCGGCGCAGCGAACCGGTCGCGGACGCGGGCACGGTGCGCTGCTGCATCTGCGAACATGCCTTCGAGCCGGAGGACATGGCGCACTGCCCGGCCTACGGCGGGCCGATCTGCTCGCTCTGCTGCACGCTGGATGCGCGCTGCGAGGACCGCTGCAAACCGCAGGCGCGGGTGAGCGAGATGGTGGCGGCGGGGCTGCGCTGGCTGCTGCCGCGGCCGCTGTCGCAACGCGTCAACACGCGCCTCGGCCACTACGCGCTGCTGCTGCTGTGCGTGGCGTTCCTGCTCGCCGCCCGGCTCGGCGCGGGGTACTCCCTCTCCGCCGCGCACCCGGGCGAGCACGG
>QGUL01000145.1 GCA_003242425.1 Pseudomonadota bacterium
ACACGCCCGGCCGGCCCTGGGGTTGTCGCACATCGGCTTGGCGCCCCAGGCCGACGCCGGGTGGAGCTGCTGCGCGAGCTGCGCGCGCTCTCCGAAACCCTGCCGATCATTTTCCTCACCGCGCGCGACAGCGATTTCGATCTGGTCGCAGGCCTGCGGCTGGGTGCGGACGACTATCTCACCAAGGACGTCAGCATGCCGCATCTGCTGGCGCGCATCGCAGCGCTGTTCCGGCGCGTGGACGTGCTCTCCACGCCCGGCCACGCCGAGGACATCGTCGTGCGCGGCCATCTGGAGCTCGACCTGAAGCGCATGACCGCCCGCTGGCGCGACAAGCCGGTGGAGCTCACGCTCACCGAGTTCTGGATGGTGAACGCCCTGGTGAAGTATCCCGGCCACGTCAAAAGCCGCGACCAGCTCATGTCGGAAGCGAACCTGGTGGTGGACGACAGCACGGTGACTTCGCACATCAAACGCATCCGCAAGAAGTTCCTGGCCGTCGATCCCGACTTCGACGCCATCGACACCGTGTACGGCATGGGCTATCGGTGGATGGCATCCTGACCGGCATGCGCTGGCCGCGATTCAAGTTCAGCATCCGGGCCAAGCTGCTGCTCGTCTCGCTGGTGCTGCTGGCCATTCCGCTGCTCGGCTACAGCTTCGTGCGCGAAATGGAGAACGTCCTGCGCGCCGGGCAGGAGCAGGTGCTGCTCGCGACGGCGCGCGCGGTGGCGACCACCCTCCACGACCGCCCCGCCCTGCTCGAGCGCCGCGCCGGCGAGACCAGCGCCAGCCCGTCCGAACCGAGCGAAATCGAGCAGATCGTCAAGAGCCTGCAACGCTCGAACTCGCGCATCTGGGTGATCGATCGCCAGCACCGCCTGCTCGCCCTGGAGGGCGGACTGCGCCGCGACGAAAACGAGGAAGCGCCACCGCAAGGATGGTGGGCGCGCGTCCTGCACACGCTGCTGCGCCCGCTCTATACCCTGCTGCTGGAACGGCCGCGCGAAGACTTCGACGACACGTTGCCGGAAGAAGTGCTGTCCGGCGGCAAGGAGGTCTATTCGGCCCTCGCCGGCGTGCCGACTTCGCGCTGGCGGCAGACCGCGGACCGGCGCGCCGTGATCCTCGCCGCGGCGCACCCCATCTGGGTCGGCGACGAAGTGGTCGGCGCGGTGGTGGTCGAGGAAACCACGAACGCCGTGCTGAGCCTGCGCAACCGAGCCTTCGAACAGCTGATCGCCACCACGCTCGCCGCCTTCCTGCTCGGCGCGGGCACGCTGTTCGTCTTCGCCAACCATCTCTCGCGCCGCCTGCAGCGGCTGCGCGACGAGACCGAGCGCGCCATCGACGCGCAGGGCAGGGTCATGCATGGTTTTCAGGCGGCTCGCGACCGTGACGAGATCGGCGATCTGTCGCGCAGTTTCGCGGCGATGCTCGAACGCCTGGCCGATTACACTGCCTATCTGGAACGCATGGCGGACCGGCTTTCGCACGAACTGCGCACGCCCGTCGCGGTGGTGAGCTCGTCGCTGGAGAATCTCAAGAGCGAGACGGTGCCGGAAGGCGCGCGCGTATACATCACCCGCGCCGAGGAAGGCGTCAGGCGTTTGAACATCATCCTCACCCGCATCACCGAGGCGACCCGGCTGGAGCAGATGCTGCGCCACGCCGAACGCGAGCGTTTCGATCTGGGCCGGGTCGTGAGCGGCTGCGTGGCCGGCTACGCCGGCGCCTTCCCCGCCTTCCGGTTCGAACTGCGCCTGCCCGAGCGGCGGATCGAAATCGAGGGCTCGCCCGACCTCATCGCCCAAGCGCTCGACAAGCTGGTCGAGAACGCCATGGACTTCAGCGAACCCGACCGCCCCATCGACGTGTCGCTGACGGTCGAGGGCAACGAAGCGCGGCTGGCGGTGAGCAACGAAGGTCCCGAGCTGCCGGAAGCCATGCAGGGCCGCCTGTTCGAGTCGATGGTTTCGATGCGCGGCGAGGCACGCGGATCGCATCGCAACACCCCGCATCTGGGGCTGGGACTGTTCATCGTGCGGCTGATCGCCGAGTTCCATCACGGCCGCGCCCTTGCCCGCAACCGGCCGGACGGCAAGGGCGTCGTGGTGCAAATGGTCCTGCCGCTCGCCGCCCCCGAACCGCGGCCGGCGCGGTCCGAGAGCGAATTGCGCAACGCCTGAAACGGCCGCGCTACTTCTTCTGCATGTAAAAGGTGAACTCGTTGTTCTGCTCGAAATGCTCGAGCAGGGTGTTGCCGGTCTGCTTGGCGAAGGCCTGGAAGTCCTTCACCGCACCCGGGTCGGTGGTCACCACGCGCAACACCTGCCCCGAGTCCATCTCCGCGAGAGCCTTCTTGGTTCTCAAGATCGGCAGGGGACAGTTGAGCCCGCGTGCATCGAGATCCTTGTCGAAGTGCATGTACCGCTCCTTGATTCGTGGTGGAGCGTTTATAGCCCGATCACCGGCCGCCTTCAAGAAAAGGCTGCCGGGTGCATCGCCGCGATCGCGCACGCAGGATGCACGCGGTATGCTTGCGGCATGATCGGACTCGTCCCGGGCCGTGCCACGGAGGACCGCTGGCTCGCCCTCATCGCCCACCTGCCGCAGGACGCCGCCAACCCGCGCATGGCCAGGCTGCGCACCCGGGAAGCCCTGGGTGCCGCGGCGCTGCGCGAAGGCGTCTATCTGCTGCCCGACACGCCCGAACACCGCCACAGCCTGCAGGAGCTGGCGCGCTACCTGCTCGATGCCGAAGCAAGTTGCGAAGTGGTGGTGCTGGAAAGCACCGACGCCGAGCAGACGGCGCGCCTGCGCGCCCTGTTCGACCGCACCGCCCGCTATACCGAGCTGCTGGAAATCCTGCGCGGGCTGGAATCCGGGATCGGCATCGCCGATCCCACCGCGCTAGGCCGGGTGCTGGCCAAGCAGCGGCGCGAGCTGGCGCGCATCCGCGCGCTCGATTTCTACGGGTCGCCGCTGGCACAGCAGACCGAAGAACGCTTGGTCGAGCTGGAGCAGCGGGTTCGCAAGCTGATCTTCCCGGACCACACCGAAGCGCCCCTGCGCCGGCAGCAGCGCTATTTCCGCCGCACCTGGGCCACACGGCGGCCACTGCTTGCCGACCGGCTCGCCAGCGCCTGGCTGATCCGCCGCTTCATCGATCCGGAGGCGACGCTGCGCTGGCTCGATCCCGGCGAAGAGGCGCCCGCCGACGCCGTGGGCTTCGGATTCGAAGGCGCACCGTTTTGCAACGGCCGCTCGCGCGTGACGTTCGAAACCCTGCTCGCCCATTTCGACCGCGACAACGATCCGGCGCTGGCACGCATCGGCATGCTGGTGCGCGCCATCGACATCGGCGACCGCCGGATGGCCGAAGCCGAGGGCGTGGAGACGCTGCTCAACGGTGCGCGGCGGCGGGCGACGAACGACGACGAGCTCTTGCAGGAATGCGAGAAGACCTTCGACCTGCTCTACGAGGCTTACCTGGACGGGCTGCCGCGCCGGCCTGAGCGGCTCTAGCGCTCGCGCGCCTGCATCTCCTGCAACTGCTTCGCGCGCAGTTCGCGCAAACGGGCGTCGACCGCGGAGAGCGTGTAGAAATCGGCGTCCTTGGCGGCCTGCGCAAGCTGCAACTGCTCGATCGCGCCCGGCAGACTGCCCTGGAGATAGTAGAACTCGGCCAGCGCACGGTGCTGTTCCGTACGCTGTCCCAGGCTGGCGTAACTCTTCGCGAGCATCTGATAGAGACGCGCCTCGCCCGGGCGTTCCCTGCGCAACGCCTGCAGCACTTCGAGCGCGTCGCGATGCTGCCCGGCCTGCTGCAAGGCTTCGGCGTAGGCCAAGCGCAGCGTATCGCTGTACGGGAAACGTTTGAGCGACTGGCGCAGCACGTCGACCGCCGCGGCAGGCTCGCCCGCCGCGAAATGGAGCTGGGCGCCGAGCGTGTCATACATGGGATGCATGCCGCCGCGCTCGCGCAGCCGCTGCCACTCCTTGCGGGCATTGTCGAGGTCGCGCATGCGCATAAGGGCGACCACATAGCCGTAACGCGCGGCGCCCTCGTCCGCATAACGGCCTTCGCGCAAGGCCTCCTTGAAGAACGCCGCCGCATCGGCGGCATCGCCCTGTTGCGCACGCAGCTTGGCCCGTACGAGATGGAATTCGCGGCTGTCCGGCTGCAGCTTCAGGCCGCCGGCCTCCTGCGCGCGGTTCTGCATGTCGGCAATGCGCTCGCTGGTCAGCGGGTGGGTGCGCAGATAACCGGGGGCGTTGTTCTCGTACAGGCGAGTGTTGCGCTGCAGGCGCTCGAAGAAGGCGGGCATGGCTTGCACGTCGTAGCCCGCCGCACGCAGGATCTGATAGCCCACGCGATCGGCCTCGCGCTCGAATTCGCGGCTGTAATTGAGGAAGGCCGCCACCGGCGCGGCCGAACCGGCCATGGCGGCCGCCTGCGCGACCTGCGGGTTGGATTTGGCGGCCAGCATCGCCAGCACCAGACCGACCATCGACAGCGCGCCGATCTGGCTCTGGTTCTGCAACTGCCGAGCGATGTGGCGTTGGGTGACGTGGGCGATTTCGTGCGACAGCACCGAGGCGAGCTCCGATTCCGTCATCGCCGCGGTGATCAGGCCCGAGTGCACCCCGATATAGCCGCCCGGCAACGCGAAGGCGTTGATCTGCGGATCGCGCACGACGAAGAATTCGAAATCGATCCCGGCCGTCTCCGAGGTCGCTGCCGCCAGCCGCTGCCCGACCTTGCGGACGTATTCGGTGATCTCCGGATCGTCGATGTAGGCCGGATCGCGGCGGATGTCGGCCATGATCTTCTCCCCCAGCTGCCGCTCGGCATAAGGCGAGAAGTCGGCCTGCGAGGATTCGCCAAGATCCGGCAGATTCTGGGGCAGCGCGGGCACCGGCCAGGCCAGCGCCGTGCTCAACAACAGGCAAAGTATCGAACGCACGCGCTTATGATAACGGCGTGGCGGCTTTGGTTCCGCCACACACGACCCAGGGACGGCTGCCGCCCTGCGGCATAATCCGGGCTTTGGACTTCGACGGACGCACGATGAGCCTCACCCATTTCGACGCCCAGGGCAAAGCCCACATGGTCGACGTCGGCGAGAAAGCCGAAACCCATCGCATCGCCCGGGCGGGCGGGCGCATCCTCATGCGCCCCGAAACCTTCGAGCTCGTCCGCTCCGGTACGGCCAAGAAGGGCGACGTGCTCGGCGTGGCGCAGATCGCGGCCATCCAGGCCGCCAAACGCACCGCCGACCTCATCCCGCTCTGCCATCCCCTCGCACTGACGAAGGTCGCTGCCGAATTCGCCCTTGATGAACGCGCCCACGCCGTGTCGCTCACCGTGACCGTGGAGACCTACGGCCGCACGGGCGTGGAAATGGAGGCGCTCACGGCGGTGAGCGTGGGGC
>QGUL01000146.1 GCA_003242425.1 Pseudomonadota bacterium
ATCGCCGGCGTCGGCGAAAGCCTGTGCGGGCGGCTGTTGTTGCTGGATGCGCTCAGCATGAGCTTCCGCACCATCCGGCTGCAGCGCGATGCCCACTGCAAGGTCTGCGGCGGTTCACGGCGCGGCAAGCGCGCACCGGCCGCGGCGGCCTAAAGCAGCAGCGGCCACTGCTTGTCGAACAGCTCGGTCGGCCGGCGCTTGAAGCCGCTCTTGGCGAACTGGTGCCAGCGGCCGACCACGAAACTCAGCATCAGGTTGGCGTGCGCAGCGATCGACTCGGGTTCCGGTTCGGCACCCGGTTCCTGGGTGGCAGCCACACGCAGACATTGTTTTAAGGTCGTTTCGAGGCGGTCATGCAACTGGTTGATGCGCGCCTGCAGGCGCGGGTTCTCGTGCACCAGCGCGTCGCCCACCAGTACCCGGGTCATGCCCGGATTCTTTTCCGCGAAACCGAGCAGCATGGCGAGGATCGCGCGGGCCTGCAGCAGGCCGTTGGGTTCCTCCGCGGTGATTTTGTTGATGACGCCGAACAGGCTGGTCTCGATGAACTCGATCAGACCCTCGTACATCTGCGCCTTGCTGGCGAAATGCCGGTAGAGCGCCGCCTCCGAGACCTGGAGCCGTGCCGCGAGCGCCGCGGTGGTGATCTTTTCCCCGGCCGGCTCCTCCAGCATGGCCGCCAGGGTCTGTAGGATCTGCAGTTTTCGTTCGCCCGGTTTGCCCGCCATGGTCCTTCTCCCTTCACTTCCTGGTGCGAGGGCGGATTCTAATGGTCCCAATGGCCAATGGGTGAGCGCTTGCCCACGCTATCGAGGGCCAAACGTCTAGAATGTCGCAATGCGCTCGCTGCTGTCCCGCAAGCTTTCCCGGCATCTCACGCTGGCGCGCCTGATCCGCTCCGACACGGCGCGCGCCCTCGGTATCGACAACACCCCGCCGCCCGAACTGTGGGACAACCTGCGCCGGCTCGCCGAGGGCCTCGATGCCGTGCGCGAACTGCTGGGCCATCCGCTCAAGATCACCAGCGGCTACCGCTGTCCGGCGCTGAACCGCGCGGTCGGCGGAGTCGAGCATTCACAGCACTGCCAGGGCCTGGCGGCGGACTTCGTCTGTCCGCGCTTCGGCCCGCCGCTGGCCGTGGCGCAGGCGATCGCGGCGTCCGCCATCGAGTTCGACCAGTGCATCCTGGAATACGGCCGCTGGGTGCATCTGTCTTTCAGCGCGACGCCGCGCCGGCGCGTGCTGACCATCTACAGCGCCGCCGAAGGCTATCTGGAAGGCCTGGTCGACGAGCAGGGCAGGCGCCTCGCTTAGCGAAGCCGGCCGGCACAGACTACTTGCTGCGGATAAGAGTGCCGACGCCCTCGTCGGTAAAGATCTCGAGCAGCAGCGCGTGCTCGACGCGGCCGTCGATGATGTGCACGCTCTTGACCCCGCTGCGCGCGGCATCGAGGGCCGAGGCGATTTTCGGCAGCATGCCGCCGGACAGGGTGCCGTCGGCCACCAGCGCGTCGATCTGCTTGGGCGTGAGCCCGGTGAGCAGATTGCCGTCCTTGTCCAGCACGCCCGGGGTGTTGGTGAGCAGCACGAGCTTCTCGGCGCGCAGCACTTCGGCCAGCTTGCCCGCGACGAGGTCGGCGTTGATGTTGTAGGACTCGCCGTCCAGGCCGACGCCGATCGGCGCCACCACCGGGATGAACCCCCCCTGCTCGAGCGTGGAGATCACGGTCGGATCGATGGAGGCGATCTCGCCCACCTGACCGATGTCGATCATCTCGTCGGGCTTGTCCTTGTTCGGCATGAGCAGCTTGCGCGCGACGATGAACGCGCCGTCCTGGCCGGTGAGCCCGACCGCCTTGCCGCCCGCCTGGTTGATGAGCGTGACGATGTCCTTGTTGACCGCGCCGGCAAGCACCATCTCGACCACGTCCATGGTCTCGGCGTCGGTCACCCGCATGCCCTGCACGAACTCGCCCTTCTTCCCGAGCTTGCCGAGCAGCTGTTCGATCTGCGGGCCACCGCCGTGCACGACGACGGGGTTGATGCCGATCAGCTTGAGCAGCACCACGTCGTGGGCGAAGGAGCGCTGCAGCTTGGGATCGGTCATGGCGTTGCCGCCGTACTTGATCACGACGGTCTTGCCGTGGAAGCGGCGGATGTAGGGAAGCGCTTCGGAGAGCGTCCGCGCCTTTTGCGCGGCTTGCTTAGGATCGACGGTCATGGCTGGCTTTCAATCGCGAAGCCGCGATTTTAGCGCCATGCAAAACGACTGGGCGGCCTCGCCGGCCGCCCCGGGACAGTTCCCGCTTTGGAGGTAGGCAATGAAGCCGTTTATTGGATGGTGATGCGTTTCGCGCTTTGCGACTGCTTCTTCGGCAACACCAGTTCGAGGATGCCGTCGGTGTACTTGGCCTGGCACGCGGCGGCGTCGATCTCGTGGCCGAGACGGAAGCTGCGCGACAGCTTGCCGTAGTAGCGCTCGCTGTGCAGGACGCGGCCGCCGTTTTCGGCCACTTCCTTCTCCTGCTTCACCTCGGCGGAGACGGTCACCTGATCGCCGTCGATGTCGACCTCGATGTCCTCTTTCTTCACGCCGGGCAGTTCGGCGAGCACCCGGAACTGCTTGTCGTCTTCCGTGACGTCCACCTTCAGGCGCGGCGCAGGCCGCGCGCCTTCGTTCAACACCGGACGGACGAAGAAACCGCGGAACAGATCGTCGAAAAGCTCCCCGAAGGGATCGTTGTAGCGCTGCAGGTTCGCCATGTGCTGTGCCTCCTGTCCTGTTGCCCTGATGCCTCAGAACATGGGGAAGCGGCGCGCGGTTTCAAGAGCGGCGGCTGTGCACGCTCAATGATGGTGGCCGTGCGTATCGCCATGGCCATGCCCGTGACCATGCGCGTCGCCGTGGCCGTGCCCATGACCGTGACCGTGCGCCTCGCCATGGTCGCCGTGCCCCTGCGCACCACCGCCCAGCGGCCGCACCTCGGCCTGCACCTCGATCTCCTGTACGCTGCCGTCCGGCTGCTCGACGCGCAGCGTGATCGGCACCGCATCATTGGCTTTGAGCGGCTCCTTCACGTCGATCAGCATCAGGTGATAGCCGCCGGGCCGCAGTTCCAGCGTGCCGGCCTCGGGCAGAGGAATGCGGTCGATCCGGCGCATGCGCGCCACGTCCTGTTCGAGCCGCATTTCGTGCAGCTCCACCACGCCGGCGACCGGCGAACTCGCCCCGACGATCGCACCGCCCTTGGCGGCTTCCACTTTCATGAACGCGCCTGTCACCCGCTGGCTGGGTACCGTGCCGCGCACCCAGGCGTCCGACACCTTGACCTGCGCCCAGGCCGGCGGCGCAGCCAGCACGAATCCCGCCGCAAGCGCTGCGATGGCGGCGTAAAGGCCCTTTCTCATCGTTCTCCCCCTCTCAAAGCACGTAACGTGAAAGATCTTCGCTTTGCGCAAGCTCGCTCAGGCGGGCGTCGACGTAGGCGGCGTCGATGCTCACGTGCTGCGGGCCGCGGTTGCCGGCTTCGAAGGAGATCTCCTCCAGCAGACGCTCCATGACGGTGTACAGCCGGCGCGCACCGATGTTCTCGGTCTTCTCGTTCACGGCGTAGGCGATTTCCGCGATGCGCTTGATGGCGCTCGGCTGGAATTCGAGCTGCACGCCTTCAGTGGCGAGCAAAGCCTGGTATTGCCGCGTGAGGCAGGAATCGGTGCTCGTGAGGATCTTCTCGAAATCCTCCACCGAGAGCGAATCGAGCTCCACCCGGATCGGGAAGCGGCCCTGCAATTCGGGAATGAGATCCGAGGGTTTGGAAAGATGGAACGCGCCGCTGGCGATGAAGAGGATATGGTCGGTGCGTACCATGCCGTACTTGGTGGACACGGTCGTGCCTTCCACCAGCGGCAGCAGGTCGCGCTGCACCCCCTGGCGCGAGACGTCGGCGCCGTGCACTTCGCTGCGGCTGGCGATTTTGTCGATCTCGTCCAGGAACACGATGCCGTTCTGCTCGACGTTCGCGATCGCCGCCGCCTTGAGCTCCTCGTCGTTGATGAGCCGCGCCGCTTCCTCTTCCACGAGATGCTTGAACGCATCCTTGATCTTGAGTTTGCGCAGTTTCTTGCGACCGCCGCCGAGGCTCTGGAACATGCCCTGGATCTGCTGAGTGAGATCCTCCATGCCGGGCGGGGCGAGGATTTCCATCTGCGGCATGACCGGCGCGAGCTCGATTTCGATCTCGCGCTCGTCCAGTTCGCCCTCACGCAGCTTCTTGCGGAACTTCTGGCGCGTGGCCGATTCCTCGGCACTCGGCGCCGGCGCGGCAAAGCCCACGTCGCGCGCCGGGGGAAGCAGGGCGTCGAGGATGCGCTCCTCGGCCGCGTCCTCGGCACGGGTGCGTACCTGGCGCATCGCCGCTTCGCGGGTCTGCTTGATGCTGATCTCCACCAGATCGCGGATGATCGAGTCAACGTCGCGGCCGACATAGCCCACTTCGGTGAACTTGGTCGCCTCGACCTTGATGAACGGCGCGTCGGCGAGCTTCGCCAGCCGGCGCGCGATCTCGGTCTTGCCCACGCCCGTGGGACCGATCATGAGGATGTTCTTGGGCGTGATTTCCTGGCGCAGCGGCTCGGGCACCTGCTGGCGGCGCCAGCGGTTGCGCAAAGCGACCGCGACCAGACGCTTGGCCTTGTGCTGGCCGATGATGTGCTTGTCCAGCTCGTGGACGATCTCCTGCGGCGTCATGGCGGACATGGTGGATGACCCTAGCATGATTCGATGCACTCCGTGATGGGCGCTTTGCGCGATGCCTCGGTTGCCTTGCGCGTGCGCGCTTCAGTCCCAGCGCAGGACTTCCACGGTGTGGCTTTGGTTGGTGTAGATGCAGAGATCACCGGCGATGGCGAGGCTCTTGCGGACGATGGTCTCCGCATCCAGTTCGGTGTTCTCGAGCAGCGCGCGGGCGGCCGACTGGGCGTAGGGGCCGCCGGAACCGATCGCAATCAGGCCGTACTCGGGCTCAAGCACGTCGCCGTTGCCGGTGATGACGAGCGAACTCTGCCGGTCGGCCACCGCGAGCATCGCCTCCAGGCGGCGCAGGATGCGGTCGGTGCGCCAGTCCTTGGCAAGCTCCACGGCCGAGCGCATGAGATTGCCCTGGTGTTTCTCCAGTTTGGCCTCGAAACGCTCGAACAGGGTGAAGGCGTCAGCCGTGCCGCCGGCGAAGCCGGCCAGGATCTTGTCTTGGTAGAGACGGCGCACCTTGCGTGCGCCGGCTTTGATGACGATGTTACCCAGCGTCACTTGACCGTCGCCACCCAGTGCCACTTGGTTGCCGCGCCGGACGGAGACGATCGTGGTACCGCGAAACTGTTCCATGAAAAGGTCCGGAAGGAATCGTCCGACCCATATGGTGGCGGCCGGCCGGAATT
>QGUL01000517.1 GCA_003242425.1 Pseudomonadota bacterium
GTGTTCCGGAACGCCGACGTTGTTAAAAACCTTATCACCTTCGCCTCGGTGCCGGTCATCCTCGACAAGGGCGCCGAGTACTACCGCGATTTCGGCATGGGCCGTTCGCGCGGCACGCTGCCTATCCAGCTCGCCGGCAACATCAAGCACGGCGGCCTGGTCGAGAAAGCCTTCGGCGTCACCGTGCGCGAGCTGCTCTACGACTACGGTGGCGGTTCGGCCACCGGCCGTCCGATCCGCGCGGTGCAGATCGGCGGCCCGCTGGGCGCCTACCTGCCCGAGTCGCAGTTCGACACGCCGCTCGACTACGAGGAATTCACCAAGATCTGGGCGATGGTCGGCCACGGCGGCATCGTGGTGTTCGACGACACCGTCGACATGGCGAAGATGGCCCGCTACGCGATGGAGTTCTGCGCGATCGAATCCTGCGGCAAGTGCACGCCCTGCCGCATCGGCTCGACGCGCGGGGTGGAGGTCATCGACCGCATCCGCAACAACGAGAACCGCGCCGCGAACATCCAGCTGCTGCGCGATCTCTCCGACACGATGTTGAACGGTTCGCTGTGCGCGCTCGGCGGCATGACGCCTTACCCGGTGCTCTCGGCACTGAACCATTTCCCCGAGGACTTCGGCGTCCAGCGCGAAGCCGGCAAAGCGGCCTAAGAGGAGACTGAACAATGCATGCGATCGACGACAAAGACTACGGTACCCCGGCGTCCAAATCCCGGGAGATGGTGACGCTGGAGATCGACGGCTACGAAGTCACCGTGCCGGCCGGCACCTCCATAATGCGCGCGGCCGCCGAGGCGGCGAAGATCAACATTCCCAAGCTGTGCGCGACCGACACGCTGGAAGCCTTCGGCTCCTGCCGCCTGTGCCTGGTGGAGATCGAAGGCCGCCGCGGCTATCCGGCCTCCTGCACCACGCCGGTCGAGCCGGGGATGAAGGTGCGCACCCAGTCGGAGAAACTCGCGCAGATCCGCAAGGGCGTGATGGAGCTCTACATCTCGGATCACCCGCTCGACTGCCTGACCTGTCCCACCAACGGCAACTGCGAGCTGCAGGACATGGCGGGCAAGGTGGGCCTGCGCGAAGTGCGTTACGGCTTCGAGGGCGCCAACCACTTCACCAGCAGCAAGAAGGACGAGTCGAACCCGTACTTCACCTACGATCCGTCCAAGTGCATCGTCTGCTCGCGCTGCGTGCGCGCCTGCGAGGAGACGCAGGGCACTTTCGCGCTGACCATCGACGGCCGCGGCTTCGCCTCGCGCATCGCTGCCGGCCAGAACGAGGCCTTCCTCGACTCCGAATGCGTGTCCTGCGGCGCCTGCGTGCAGGCCTGCCCGACCGCGACGCTCACCGAGAAGACCGTCATCCAGTACGGCCAGCCCGAGCGCGCGGTGGTCACCACCTGCGCCTACTGCGGCGTGGGCTGCTCCTTCAAGGCGGAAATGCAGGGCGACCGCGTGGTGCGCATGGTGCCGAACAAGGACGGCGGCGCGAACCGCGGCCACGCCTGCGTCAAGGGCCGCTTCGCCTGGGGCTATGCGAC
>QGUL01000147.1 GCA_003242425.1 Pseudomonadota bacterium
GCGCGCGGTCGTGGAAGCTCCCCCGCCCGTTTATTCGGAGCCCGCGCCGCGTCCGCTGGCGGAACTGGTGGAGGCCCTGCGCCGCGCGCGGGCCGAAGGCCGCCCCACCGCCGAGGTTCTGGAACGATACGAAGCCACCCTGCAGGCCTACCGCCAGGCCCGTCCCGCCCCCGCGCAACCGCCCGCCGCCCTGGAAATCACCGGCCGGCGCCACAAACCCGGCGAGGAACGTGTGCAATTCCTCACACGGCCGCAGCCGTCCATGCCCTGATATCCCATCTGTCTCCGACATCCGGTACTGCACTTGCTATAGGGAGCAGTAGCCGTTGCGCGCCCACCGGGCGCAACGGTCGCCACTCTCCCCAATATCCCAGGGATACGACCGAGCGATGTCCTTTCCTCGCATGCGGTGGAATCTGGCCGTCAAGGCCGTGGTGGTCACCACGGCCGGGGTGCTGTTCGCTTCGGTGTTCGCCCACACCACCTTGTACAAGCGGCTGGACGGCTGGCTGCACGACTCCCTGCAGCGCACCGTCTCCGCCCCCATCGATCTCAGCGAAGTGCTGGTCGTGGACATCGACGACGCCTCGCTCAGCACCCTCATGCGCGCGCTCGGCCCCTGGCCCTACAACCGCGACACTTTCGCCTACGTGCAGTCCTATCTCACCGAGCGCGGCGCACGGCTGGTGGTGTACGACCTGCTGCTCGCCGACACGCTCGAAAGCGAGGCACTGCCCGCACGCCGCAACGCGGTGTACGCCGGGGCGGGGTTCACGGTCCCGCTGCCCATCACGCCCGCCTATCGCTCGCAGCTCGAAACCCTCGCCATCGGTCGCGACGATTCCCTCGCGCACGGCGAGGACGAGGAGAAGGCCAGCGGTTACCGGCAATGGCCCTATCTCAAACTGCCGGCGACGGCCGATCCTCATGCCGTAGGGGTGATGAACATCCAGCCCGACGAGGACGGCATCGTCCGCCGCGTCGCGCTGTTCCACGGTTCGCAGGGCTTCGTGCTGCCGAGCCTGAGCCTCGCCGCGCTCATGGCCGCGCATCCCGATCAGGTGCAGGCCGACTGGCCGCGGCGCATGCTCACAGTACGGCGCGCGAACATCCCGCTCACCAACCAGGGCGAGGTGCTGTTGCGCTATCCCTCGAACGCGCACGAACTGCGCGTGTTGCCGTTCTACGAACTGATGTTCGCCGCCACGCAGCCAGATTCCACGCCGCCGCATGTTGCGGACAAGGTCGTGTTCATCGGCAGTTCGAGCTTTGCCGGCGGCACCCACGCCTACACGCCGATCGCGCGCCTGCCGGGCGTGCAGCTCTCGGCGCTGACCTACGCGATGCTCGCCAACGGCAGCGTGCTCGCGCCGCCCAAGCTCGCAGTCGACGCGGCCATCACCGCCTTCGCCCTGGCACTGCCGCTTCTGCTGCTGTGGCGAGGCGTGGAGGCGAGCGGCCATACCTATTTCCTCGTGTTCATCGGTCTGCCGCTGCTATGCATGGGCATCGCCGTCGCGCTGCTCATGGGCGGCCTGTCGTCGAACTGGCTCTATGCCCTCACCGCGGGGATCGCCGCATGGGCGTGCACCATGGCGATCTGGCTGTTCGACATCGCCAACGACCGCCGCAGGCTGCGTTACGAGGCGATCGCCGCGCGCGAGGCCAACAGGCTGAAAAGCGAGTTCCTCAATCAGGTCACCCACGAGCTGCGCACGCCGCTCACGGCGATCATGGGCTTCAACAAGATCAACCAGTACACCGAAGATCTGGGACGCGAGGCGCGCATCAAGAACAGCGAGATCATCGCCCACAACTGCGAACACCTGCTGGCGCTGATCAACAACCACCTCGACCTCGCCAAGATCGAAGCCGGCACGCTGGTGATCGCCCCCGCGCCGGAGGACCCGGAGCAGCTCTGCCGCGACGTCGTCACGACCCTGCAGCCGGTCGCCGACGAAAAGCGCCTGCGTATCAAGTTCACGCGCATGACCGAGCTGCCCGCGGCGCTGATGCTCGACGCGTTCCGCGTGCGGCAGGTGCTGATGAACCTGATGAGCAACGCCCTCAAGTTCACCCAGCACGGCAGCGTGGAACTGGCGGTCGGCTATCAGGCGCCCACGCTCGTCCTGGAAGTGCGCGACACCGGCACCGGCATTCCGGCCGATGCCCTGGAACGCATCTTCCGGCCCTTCGAGCAGGCCGATGCCACCGTTGCGCAGCGCTTCGGCGGCACCGGGCTGGGACTTGCCATCACCCGCACTCTGGTGGAGCTGATGGACGGCGCGATCGAAGTCGAGTCCGAACCCGGGATGGGGTCGACCTTCAGGGTCAGGCTGCCGGCGGAAGTGACCACGCGCCCGGACACCGTACGTCCCATTACGGATGCGCGGCCCATGGAAATTTTGTCCGGCCGTGTATTAATTGCCGAGGATAACGAGGACGTGCGCGCCCTCATCGAGCTGCAGCTCAGGAAACTGGGCGTGGAAACCACCTCGGTCACCAACGGCCTCGCCGCCGTGGAGGCCGCCCTGTCGGGCAACTACGACGCCGTGCTGATCGACATGGAAATGCCGGTCATGAACGGCTTCGAGGCGACCAACGTCCTGCGCACCCGCAACTACCACGGCACGATCCTTGCCCTGACCGCCCACCAGGAGGGAACGGAAATCGAACGCGCGCTCGCCTCGGGTTGCGACGGCGTCGTTCGCAAGCCGGCGAGCATCGAATCCCTACGCGCCGCCCTCAAACCGGTCCTGCGAGGATCGCGCCGTGCCACGGGAGGCGTGTAATGCGTGCAATGGGAGGTTGTCATGCAACAGCATACTGCTTCGCCTGAACGGATGCGCCCGTACCCGGAGGCATCCGCCCGCCGGATCTGCGTACGCGTCGCCAGCGAACTCCAACCGCTCATTCCGCGTTTCCTCGCCAACCGGCGCACGGAAATCGCTTCCCTGGAGCGCGCCGTCGAACGCCGCGACGCCGAAACCCTGCGGCGCATCGGTCACTGCCTCAAGGGCGTGGGCGGCGGCTACGGCTTCGACGAAATCACCCGCATCGGCGCCCAGATAGAGGGCTACGACAAGGAAGGCAACGGCGAGGCCGCACGTCCGCTGATCGACGCGCTGAAACGCTATCTCGAAAACGTCGAAGTGCGCTTCGAATGACCGCCTAGGAGAACCCATGCGCATCGCCCTGCTCGAAGACGATCCTTCCCAACGCGACCTGGTGAAGCTCTGGCTCGACGGCGCCGGACACGTTTGTCACGCCTTTTCCCGTTCCAGGGACTTCATGCGCATCCTCACGCGCGACACCTTCGACCTGCTGCTCATCGACTGGGAACTGCCGGACATCAACGGCGACCGCGTGCTCGAATGGGTGCGGGCAAACGTGCGGCAGTACGTGCCGGTCATGTTCGCGACCGCGCGCGCCGAGGAAGAGGACATCTGCTCGATCCTGCGCGCAGGGGCGGACGACTATCTGGTGAAGCCGCTGCGCAAGAACGAGCTGCTGGCGCGCGTCGACGCGCTCGGGCGCCGCAGCAAGCCGCCCTTGCCGAACAACGAGCCGCTGCGCGTGGGCGACTTCGAGATCGACTTCGAATGCCGCGTGCTGCGCCGCAAGGGCGTGCCGGTGCTGCTGACGCAGAAGGACTTCGATCTCGCGGTGTTCCTGTTCCGCAACGTCGGCAACCTGCTCTCGCGCGGGCACATCCTCGAGACGGTGTGGGGACGCAACCCCGATCTCAACACCCGCACCGTGGACACCCACATCAGCCGCCTGCGTTCCAAGCTCGGGCTTACCCCGGAAAACGGCTGGCGCCTGTCTGCGGTCTACCAGCAGGGCTATCGTCTCGAACCGGTGGCCGAACGCGATGCGGCGGTGCTCGCACGCCGCTCCCAGAAAGCGCCTTCGCCGCCGTCCGCCTACGCCTCGCCGCAATGACCGGCAGCGGCCGCTCCGTACCCGAAGCTGAATAGCGGCCCGCGGAACGGTCCGCAAAGATCGACCGGCTACGGCAGGATGTCCGAAGGTCCCGGCGGTCCCTTGCTCGACCGGCCGGTCGACGACCGCGAGGACCACATCCTCGGACCGGCCGATGCCGCCCTCACCCTGGTCGAATACGGCAGCTACGCCTGTCCCTATTGCCGCGCCGTCAACGACGACATCGCCGCCTTGCGCAGCGAATTCGGCGACCGTCTGCGCTACGTCTTCCGGCACCGGCCGCTGACCGGCAGCGACATCGCCCGCCGCGCCGCGGAACTGGTCGAACGCGCGGACACCCCGGAACGCTTCTGGGCCGCACACATGACGCTGATGACGCGTTCGGCGACGCTCAGCGAGGACGACCTGCGAACCGTCGCGCAGGAGCTTCTGCCCGCGCATCCCGATCCGCAGGCGGAAGCCGAAGCCCGCCGTCGCGCCCGGGAACGGGTCGAACGTGACGAGCGCAGCGCACGCGCGAGCGGCGTGCGGATCACGCCCACTTTCTACATCAACGGAAGACGCTATGACGGGCCCTGGGATCGCGGCGCGCTCGCCGATGCGCTGCTCGGCTCGTTGGGCCACCGGGTCCGCACCGCCGCCCTGGATTTCGCGAGCTGGGCCCCCTCCAGCGGCGTGCTGCTGCTCATCGCCACCCTGCTCGCGATCGCGTTGACGAACTCGGCGATCGGACCGGCATTCGAAGCGCTTTGGCAGCAGCCTTTGGGCCTCAGCTTCGGCGAGGCCGCGTTCCGCCTCTCGCTGCGCGACTGGATCAACGACGGGCTGCTGTCCGTGTTCTTCCTCGTCGTCGGGCTGGAGATCAAGCGCGAATTCACGGTCGGCCATCTCGCGACCCGGCAGTCGGCGGCCCTGCCGGTCGCAGCCGCGCTCGGCGGCATGGCGATGCCGGTGCTGATCTACCGTCTGATCGTGCCCGAGGGGCCGTGGGCGCACGGCTGGGGCGTGCCCATGGCCACCGATACCGCATTCGCCATCGCGCTGATCGCGATGATGGGCGCGCGCGTACCGGTCGAGCTGCGCATTTTCCTGACCGCCGCCGCGATCGCCGACGACATCGGCGCCATCCTCGTCGTGGCGGCTTTCTATTCCACGTCCCTGCGCTACGACTACCTGGGCGGCGCATTGGCGATCGTTGCGCTGCTCGCCGTGCTCGCCAAGCTGCGGATCTACAGCGTCTGGCCTTATCTGCTGCTCGGCGCCGGCCTTTGGATTTGCGTGCACGCCGGCGGTCTGCACGCTTCGCTGGCGGGCGTGGTGCTGGCGATGTGCATCCCCACGCGCCCGCCGGCCAATCGCGATGCGCTGATGACCCAGGCTCAGGGGCTCGTCGCCGCCGAAGCGCGCCGCAGCGACGAAGTGCTGCGGCACGGACCGTCGACCGCGACCTTGCGCGCGCTGGACGACATCCACGAA
>QGUL01000148.1 GCA_003242425.1 Pseudomonadota bacterium
CTCGCGATCAGCATGAACAGTCCCAGCAGCATCAGGCTGCCCAAGCGATGGCTGAAGCCCGCGAAGAGTTTGCCGAATTCGAGCCGCTCGCCCGCGGCGAGCTGATGCGCGCCGAGCATGATGCCGCCCAGAAGCACGGGAACCGCAAGCGAGACCAGGATCTGGCCGATATAGGGCAGGAGCGCAAGCAGGATCATGATCACGCCCATGGCCAGAAACTGCCCCAGCCACACCAACGGCTGTTCCTTGAACAGCCCCCACGCTTGGGCGAGCCAGCTCAGGCCGCGGCCGGCATTGACGCTGCGTCCTTCCTCGACGAAAGCCCCTTCGCCGTCGATGATCGCCACGTCCTCGACCTGTGCTCCGGGTGCCGCATACGGATTGGTGGACATCGCCTCCTCCTTTGTTGTTCGTGTACGCGCCAAGGAACAGCTTGCAGGCCGGCAGCCTATGGGAAGGGCTTCCGGGCCGCAAGCCTCGATGACATTGGAATGCGGAGTTTGGCGACCTCCGTGCAGCCGGAACCGGCCTTCTTCCCCCGAAGCCGGCCGGAATTGATGTCCGTCAGGTGCGGCCGCGCGCCGGTGCGCCGTATTACACTCCTCCCATGCAGAAGGTTCATGAAGCCTACGTGCAACTGGCCGAGCGCATCGCCGCGCGGCTCGGCGGTCCGCGCGTGCGCGCGTTGCATCTGCCGCCGCCGTCCGCCGGCAAGGACGCCGAGTTCTGCGCGCTGGAACTGGAGGACGGCGCCATCGGCCTGTCCTACATCCGCCTGGCAGGCACGGAAGCGGCGCTGCGCGAACGCTACGGCACGTCCGATTTGCACGGCGTCGAGGCCGCCGCGCTGGCACAGGACTTCGCCGCCGCGGACCCGGTGGCGCGCACGCTCGGCATGGCGGCGGTCAACGCGTTGTCGCAATCGCTGTTCACGCACGCCGGCTGGCAGCCTTCGGCAAGCGGCGACCCGCTGGGCGCGATCGATCCGCAGCCCGGCGAGCACATCGGCATGATCGGACTGTTCGCGCCGCTCGTGCCTGCCATCCTGAACGCGGGCGCACGGCTCACCGTCCTGGAACTGAAACCCGAGCTGGTGCGTGAAGAGGGCGCGCTGCGCGTGACGCTCGATCCCGCCGCGCTGCGCGACTGCGGCAAGGTGCTCAGCACCTGCACCGTGCTGCTCAACGACACCCTGGACGAGGTGCTGGCCGGCTGCCGCCACGCCCGTTACTTCGTCCTCGTCGGCCCCACCGCCGGCTGCGTGCCCGATCCGCTGTTCGAGCGCGGCGTGCATGCCCTGGGCGGCCGGCGCGTGGTCGATCGCGAACGCTTTCTCGACGCCTTCCGCAGCGGCGGCAAATGGGGTCCTCATGCCGCCAAGTACGTGCTCGCGCGCGAGGACTATCCCGGCGTCGAAGCGCTGCTCGCGCGCCTCTAGTTCACCCGGCACTCGATATCGGTACAAGGATGACGAACTGGTTGTATCTCGCCGCCGCCATCGTCGCCGAAGTGGTGGCGACTTCGGCGCTCAAAGCGAGCGCAGGTTTCACCCGCTTACTGCCTTCGCTCATCGTCGTCGCGGGTTACGGCATCGCCTTCTATCTGCTCGCGCTGGCGCTGCGCACCATTCCCGTGGGCGTCGCCTACGCCGTATGGTCGGGCGCGGGCATCGTGCTGATCTCGATTGCGGGCTGGCTGCTGTTCGGTCAGCGACTCGACGGTCCCGCGCTGCTCGGCATCGCGTTGATCGTGGCCGGCGTGCTGGTGCTGCATCTTTTTTCGAAGTCCGTGGCCCATTGAATGGGGGCTTTGCAGCAACACGGCTGCGTCTCTTGCTGAGAATCGGCGCGTCCCGGCTTGCGCGCCAATGCTGCAATCCATCTCGGCGCGTTCCCTACGCTGTGTAGCGCCGCGCGGATATTGTGCCGCTTCGATCGGCGAAATCCGGATCAAACCCGGCCGTAAGTACGATTGCCGATCTACTAAGTTAGTTGATCGATTACGCAGCCCGATGAGCAATTCCCTCCGAAGTTCAATGACGCACAATTCGAACTTCGTGCTTCGGTCTGCTTGCCCTCTCCATTCGAAGTTCGCAGTGCATTGAGCGCCTTGCTGTATACACGACCGGCCCGCCGCTTATGATTGGCGCGTTCCAGCTTCAGTGTCGCGCCATGTTCCCGCTCAAGACCGCCGCCCTTTTCGCCCTCACCGCCGTCGCGGAAATCGTCGGTTGCTATCTGCCCTATCTGTGGCTGCGTGAAGGCCGCAGCGCCTGGCTGCTCGTGCCGGCGGCGGCGAGCCTCGCGCTTTTCGCCTGGCTGCTATCGCTGCATCCGACCGCCGCCGGCCGCGTCTATGCCGCCTACGGCGGGGTCTACGTCTGCGCCGCGATCCTCTGGCTGTGGGCGGTAGACGGCATCCGTCCCACGGTATGGGATGTCGTCGGTTCGGCGGTGGCGCTCTGCGGCATGGCGATCATCATGTTCGCTCCGCGTGCGACGGGTTGAGACGCCGGGCACCGATCGTGCACGCCGGAACGCCGTCATGTCCGCGCCCCTGACAATCTGGACAATCGGCCATTCCACGCGCCCGCTGGACGCGCTGCTCGACCTGCTGCGCGCGCACGGTATCGAGGCGCTGGCGGACGTGCGCCGCTATCCCGGCTCGCGCAAGCACCCGCACTTCAACCCCGAACCGCTGCGCGCCGGCCTCGCCGCGGCCGGCATCGCCTATCACCCGTTTCCGGAGCTGGGCGGCCGGCGCGCGCCGCGGCCCGATTCGCCCCACACGGCCTGGCGCAATGCCGCGTTCCGCGGCTATGCCGACTACATGGATACGCCCGCTTTCGCACAGGCACTGGAACGGCTCGTCGCGCTTGCGCGCGCACGGCGCACGGCGATGATGTGCGCCGAAGGCCTCTGGTGGCGCTGCCATCGCGCGCTGATCGCCGATGCGCTGAAAGCGCGCGGCGTGGAGGTGTTGCACATCGTGGACAAGACCAGGACGGAAGCGCATCCCTACACTTCCGCCGCCCGGGTGGTGGACGGCCGGCTGCATTACGGTCCCGCCCAGGGGCGGCTGCCGTTCTGAGCGCGCGGTAGACTGTCGGCGCATGCCTGCGCGGCGTGCACCGGAAGAGGAGGAGGAACCATGCAGCAGCTTTGTCGCCTCGCGGCGCTCGCGCTCGGCCTCTGCGCCGCGCCGCTGTCCGCGCTCTCTGCCAGCGTCACCGTCATCCCACTCGGCAGCCACGACGGCGAGTTCTGCCGCTACGACCGCGCGCTGATTTTCGAGGACCCGGACGGCACGCGCATCCTCTACGATGCCGGCCGCACCGTGCGCGGCCCCGACGATCCGCGCCTGGGCAGAATCGACGCGGTGCTGTTGAGCCACGTGCACGGCGATCATCTGGGCGACGTGCATCAGCCCGAGGCCAATGCCGGCACCTGCGCCGAACCGGATTTCTCGGTGAAGATCACGCCGGTGTCGAACACCGTCGCCATCGCGGCGGCGAAGAAGGCGAAGCTGGTGGTGGGCGGCGAGATGCCGGCCTTCTTCGCGCCCAAGTTGAAAGCCGCGGGCGGCGATCCGAAGCAGGTGCAGCCGCTGCGCTTCGGCGCGATGACGAAGATCGGCGGCGTGGAGATCGCCAGCGTGCCGGCGGTGCACAGCAACGGGCTCGACCCCAAGTTCATCGAGCACGAACATGCGCAGGCGCTCGCGGCGAGCGGACTCACCGCGTATGTGGGTCCGCCCGGCGGCTATGTGCTGCGCTTCAGCAACGGTCTCGTCGCCTATCTTTCCGGCGATACGGGCATCACCGCCGAACAGGATCTGGTGGTGCGCCGTCACTACCGGGCGCAGCTCGCGGTGCTGAACATCGGCGGCACGTTCACGACCGGCCCCGCGGAAGCGGCCTACGTGATCAACGAGCTCGTCAAGCCGGCGAGCGTGATCGCCTCGCATGCGAACGAAGAGGCGACGCGCAACGGCAAACTGCTGCCCGGCACGAAGACCGCGGCGTTCAAGCAGGCGGTGCGGGTACCGGTACATGTGCCCTTGAGCGGCAAGCCGATGCAGTTCGATGCCGAGGGCAAGTGCGTGGCGGGCTGCTGAGGCCCGGCGTCGGATGAAACGGCGAGGCGCGCGAGCATGCGCGCCTCGCGCATCGCGTCAGTCGCGGAACACGCGGTCCCGGCCAAGCATGGTGAGGGTGACGAAACGGCTGCCGTCGCGGTTCTCCGGCGAGAAGCGCACGGTATAGCCGCCGACGTCGAGATCGTGGAGGCTGTCGAGCGCCTTCACCAGCGCGGCCCGCGTCGGATTGGGGCCGGCGCGTTTGAGGCCTTCCACCAGCGTCTTCGCGGCGATGTAGCTCTCCAGCGCGGTGAAGGAATCGGCCTTGTCGGGCGCGACCTTGGCGATCGCCTCCTTGAATTCGCGCACGACCGGAATGGTGATGCGCGAAGGCGTGGGCACCACCTGCGACATCAGCACGCCGACACCCTTGTCGCCCAGTTCCGCGGCAAGGGCGTTGGCGCCCGCGAAGGAGGTGCTCACGAATTGCGCGTTGGAACCTTGCGCGCGGGCGCGCTTGATGAATTCCGCCGTGGCGTCGTAGCGCGTGGTGGCGATCACCACCTGCGGGTTGGCTTTCAGCACGGCCGCGACCGAGGCCGTCACCGCTTCCTTGCCGCGTTCGATCGCGGCGACGGCGACGGGGCTGAGCTTGTGGGCCTTGAGCGCCCGTTCCACCGCGGCCAGGTTCTGTTTGCCGACCGGGTCGTCGTAGTGCACGATCGCGAAACGCGTCATGCCGAGCGTGCCGTAGTGCTCGACGATCTTCTCCAGTTCGTCGGCGTAGCTCGCGCGCAGGTTGTACACGTAAGGACGCTGGCGCAGCACGTCGGCGCCGCTGAAGGGCGCGAAGAACGGCACCTTGGCCCGTTCCGCGATTTCCAGCGCCGGCACGCTGAGCGTGGCGCTGCCGTAGCCGAACAGGGCGATGACGTTGCGTTCGTCCACCAGCGTCGCGGTGTTGGCCTTGGCCTTGGCGACGTCGTTGGCGTCGTCGAGCGAGACCAGTTCGATCTTGCGCCCGTGTACGCCGCCGGCGGCGTTCACTTTGTTGAAATAGGCGAGCGCGCCGGCACGGATATCCTGTCCGACCGCCATGACCGGACCCGACAACGGCGCAGACTGACCGATGAGCAAAGGCGATTGCGCGCAGGCCGCGCCGGCGAAGAACATGCCGGCCAGCGCCGCCACGCGCAGGGCGAGCGAGCGAATCATCGTCTACTCCGTGTTGTAGTTGTTGGAGGGTGGAACTTCGTCACGCGGTGCGGCACGATGCCGCGCAAAAAAACCGCGCCGCTGGGGCGGGGGCGGGAGGGGGGACAAGATTAAAGCAACGACACGCA
>QGUL01000149.1 GCA_003242425.1 Pseudomonadota bacterium
CTCCATCGCCATCCTGTCGTTCATCGTCTGGGCGCACCACATGTTCACGGTGGGCATGCCCGCCGCCGGGGTGCTGTTCTTCATGTACGCCACCATCCTCATCGCCGTGCCCACGGGCGTGAAGGTGTTCAACTGGGTGGCGACCATGTGGAAGGGTTCCATGACCTTCGAGACGCCGATGCTGTTCGCCATCGGTTTCCTGTTCGTGTTCTCGATCGGCGGCTTCACGGGCCTGATCCTCGCCATCGCGCCGATCGACATCCAGTTCCAGGACACCTACTACGTCGTGGCGCACTTCCACTACGTGCTGGTGGCCGGTTCCCTGTTCGCGATGTTCGCGGGGACCTATTTCTGGATCCCGAAGTGGACGGGGGTGATGTACAACGAAAAGCTCGGCAAGTGGCATTTCTGGCTGTCGATGATCTTCTTCAACATCACCTTCTTCCCGATGCACTTCCTCGGCATGGCCGGCATGCCGCGCCGCATCCCGGACTACGCACCGCAGTTCGCCGACTACAATATGATCGCGAGCATCGGCGCCTTCGGCTTCGGGCTGACGCAGCTGCTGTTCCTCTACATCGTGCTGCAGTGCGTGCGCCGTAAGGGCGAGAAGGCGCCGGACCGTCCCTGGGAGGGTGCCGACACCCTCGAGTGGACGCACCTGCCCTCGCCGGCGCCGTACCACAGCTTCGAGGAGCCGCCCGTCGTCCGCTGAGCGAGGACAGGAACATGTCGAAGAACGCCAGAACGGCGCTCATCCTGGCATCGATCGTCGCGGCGTTCTTCTTCGGCGTGATCCTCAAGTATTGGCTGCTGGGCTCATGAGCACACGGGTCGAATCGCGCGACGCTGCGAACAAGCGGCTGATGAAAAAGCTGCTCGTCGTCGCCTGCCTGATGTTCGGCTTCGGCTTCCTGCTGGTGCCTTTCTACGAGCAGATCTGCGAAGTCACCGGCATCCGCAGCATCATCAAGCGCGACGACGCGCCGCTGAACACCCAGGTGGATTACTCGCGCAAGGTCACCATCGAGCTCGACTCGAACACGCACGACCTGCCGTGGGACTTCAAGCCCAAGCAGCGCTACGTCGAGGTGCATCCGGGCGAGCTCGCCACCATCATCTATGAAGTGCGCAACACCCAGGACCGCCCGGTCACCGGACAGGCGGTACCGAGCTTCGGCCCGCAGCTCGCCGGCCTGCACTTCAAGAAAATGGAGTGCTTCTGCTTCAAGCAGCAGACGCTCGGACCCGGGGAAGTGGGGGGGATGCCGGTGGTGTTCGTGCTCGATCCCGCGCTGCCGAAGGACGTGAACACGATTACGTTGTCCTACACCTTCTTCGAAGTGGCGGGCGCGGCGGGCACCAAAGGATGAGCCTGTTCATGACCGAAACGCCGAAGAAGGTCGGGCCCCTGTCGGTTGCCAAGACCGTGTTCTGGTCCTTTTTCGGGGTGCGCCGGCGAGCCGAGCACGAAGCGGACGTGAGCCGGCTGACGCCGAAACAGGTCGTGATCGCGGGCCTCATCGGCGGCGTGTTGTTTGTACTGACGATCGTCCTGGTGGTGCGTGTGGTACTGCACCTGGCCACGGGTTGAAATCAAAACGAGCGGGAGGGGACATGGTCCTGAGCAACACAGCGAAGTACTACATACCGGAGCCGTCGCGCTGGCCGATCATCGGATCGGTTTCGCTGTTCCTGATGGGTCTGGGCGCCGCCACCTGGTTCAACGGCGTCGGGGTCGGCAAATGGATCCTGCTGTTGGGCTTCCTCGGCCTCATCTACATGATGTTCGGCTGGTTCGGGGCCGTCATCGGCGAATCCGAAGGCGGCATGTACAACAAGCGCGTCGACGTCTCCTTCCGCTGGGGGATGAGCTGGTTCATCTTCTCGGAAGTGATGTTCTTCGGCGCCTTCTTCGGCGCCTTGTACTGGGCGCGCATCCACTCGGTGCCCGATCTCGGCGGCATCGAGTCGAAGATGCTGTGGCCGGATTATTCCGCCGACTGGCCGACGGCCGGCCCGGGCTTCGACGTCCAGTTCACGCCCATGGGGGCCTGGGGGATTCCGGCGCTCAACACCCTGCTGCTCCTGAGCTCCGGCGTGACCATCACCTGGGCGCATCACGCCCTGAAGGCGGACAACCGCAGCCAGCTCGTCATCGGTTTGCTGCTGACGATCCTGCTCGGCGCGACCTTCCTGGGCTTCCAGGTGTACGAGTACGCGCACGCCTACAGCGACTTGAACCTCAAGCTGACCACCGGCATCTACGGCTCGACGTTCTTCATGCTGACCGGTTTCCACGGTTTCCACGTGACGGTCGGCGCGATCATGCTGACGGTGGTGCTGATCCGCTGCATCAAAGGCCACTTCCGTCCGGAACACCACTTCGCCTTCGAGGCCGCGGCGTGGTACTGGCACTTCGTGGACGTGGTGTGGCTGGGCCTGTTCCTGGTGGTGTATTGGCTGTAAGGACTTTGGAGGAGGAGGACGCTTCGAACGAAGCGTGATGGGGCGCCGCACTCAGTGCGGCGCGTTTTTTCAGCAGCCTACTGAAACAGGCGGCCGGTGATCCAGCCCATGCGATAGGCCAGCATGAGGAACAGGAACAGCGCCAGCGACAGCCCGACGCGGACGGCGAGCGCGCGCACCGTGCGTCGCGACTGACCGCGGTCCCGCACGAGAAAGAACAGCGCGGACGCGAGCGACGCGACGATGAGCACGAAAACGAAAACGACGAGATAGCGCATAGGGAACTCGGCCGGGCCCGGCAAGTCTAGCCGAGCTGCGGTACAGAAGCCATGGAAAGCAGGCGTTGAGCAAGGGCTATCGTTTCCGTCCCGGCTGGTTCATGACCATGGTCACGATCGCGTTCTGTGCGTTGTGCATCGCGGCGGGCAACTGGCAGCGCGGCCGTGCGGAGGAAAAGCTGGCGTTGCAGCAGAAGCTGGAGGCGTGGGAGAAAGCCCCGCCGGTCGAGGTCCCGGCGAGCCCGCTCGATGCCGAGGCGACGGCCTTGCGGCCGGTGGTCGTGACGGGCACGTACGACGAGGCGCGCACCATCCTCATCGACAACAAGGTGTACCGGGGACGCGCCGGCTTTCATGTGGTGTCGCCTTTGCGCATCGGGGACAGCGACATGTACGTGCTCGTGAACCGGGGCTGGATCGCCGGCGATCCGGGCCGCGCGGCGCTGCCGCGCTTTCCCACGCCCCAGGGCGTGCAACGCGTGCAAGGCGTCGCCGTCGTGCCGAGCGCTCGCGTATTCGAGCTCGGCGAAGCGCAATCGGGTCCGGTGTGGCAGAACCTGGTGCTCGACCGCTATGCGGCATGGTCGAAGCTGAAGCTGCAGCCTTTCGTCATCCAGCAGACCGGCGAAGCGCATGACGGTCTGGTGCGGGATTGGCCACGGCCCGACACCGGTGCCGACAAGCACCGCATCTATGCCATGCAGTGGTATCTGTTCGCGGCCGTGAGTGTGATTCTTTATGTCGTCCTCAACCTCAAGCGTCACCATGGCTGACCGACCGGCCGCCGATACGGAAGTGCAGCGCCGCCGGCGCGCACGTTGGACGCTCGCGCTGATCTTCACCGTCTGCGCGGCGCCCTTCGTGCTCGGTACGCTGGCCTATTACTTCTTCCCCACCGCGGCGCGGACGAACTATGGCGACCTGATCGAGCCGCGCGCGGTGCCCGACGTCCCGCTCACCGCGCCGGGCGGCGCACGCGCGACGCTCGCCGACCTGAAGGGCAAGTGGGTCATGCTGCAGTTCGACGAGGCGCGCTGCGTGGAGGCATGCGAGCGCAAGCTCTACTACATGCGCCAGGCGCGGCTTGCGCAGGGCAAGGACATGGGGCGCATCGAACGCGTCTGGGTGGTGCTCGACGGCGGCGTGCCGGAGGCGCCGGCCGCGCTCGTCGAAGGAATCTACATCGCGCGGTCGGCCGGACGGGTGTTCGTCGAACACTTCCCGGCGCCGACCGATGTCCGCGACCACATCTATCTGATCGATCCGCTAGGCAATCTCATGCTGCGCTTTCCGTCCGACCCGGATCCGAAGCGCGTCATCAAGGATTTACAACGGCTGCTGCGGGTATCGCGCATAGGATGAACATGTACAGAAGCCTCGTCATATTCGCGACCGTGCTCACCCTTGCGGTGGTGGTGATCGGCGCCTACGTGCGCCTGTCCGACGCGGGACTGGGCTGCCCCGACTGGCCGGGTTGCTATGGACGGATCACTCCGCTGCATGCCGCGGAAGAGATCGCCAAGGCGGTGGCCGCTCAAGGCGGCGAACACGGCCCCGTTTCCATGCCGAAGGCGTGGAAGGAGATGATCCACCGTTACGTCGCCGGCTTTCTGGGCTTGCTCCTGCTCGGCATCGCGGCGCTGGCGTGGACGAAGCGCCGCGTGCTGGACCAGTCGCCCGGACTGCCGCTCGCGCTGCTCGCCGTCGTGGTCGTGCAGGCAACGCTCGGCATGTGGACCGTAACGTTGCTGCTCAAGCCCGTCATCGTCACTTTGCATCTCGTCGGCGGCATGACCATTCTCGCCATGCTGACGTGGCTCGCCATGCGTCAGCTTTCGCTGCCGCGACCGCAGCCCGCAGACCGCATCGCGCGGCTGCGGCCGCTCGCCATCGCGGGGCTTGCGCTGGTTGCGCTGCAGATCATCCTGGGCGGCTGGGTGAGCAGCAATTACGCCGCGCTTGCCTGTCCCGATCTGCCGCTGTGCCGCGGCGAACTGGTGCCGCCTATGGACTTCGCCAACGCCTTCCACATCGTGCGCGAGCTCGGCATGACGCCCGAGGGCGAGCTGCTCTCCATCGAGGCGCTGACCGCGATCCACTGGATGCACCGCGTGGGCGCGCTCGTCGTCACCGCGTTCACGCTCTATTTCGTCTGGCGCCTCTACGCGTTGCCGGCCATGCGCGGCATGGCGCTGTTATTGCTCGCAGTGCTCGCGTTGCAGTTCACACTCGGCGTGCTCAACGTCGCGCTGTCGCTGCCGCTGTTGCTCGCCGCCGCGCACAACGCCGGCGCGGCGGCGCTGCTCGTGGTGTACGTAGTGCTAAACTTCCTGACGCATCGCGCAGCGGTATCGCGCGGGGAAGCGTCAGTCGCAGTTCCTTCAACGACCGATCGAAGGGAAGGGCAATGACGACTCACACCCTCACCGCCGCCTCGCACCGGGTTCGGCAGTTCTACGAATTGACGAAACCGCGAGTCGTGTCGCTGATCGTCTTCTGCGCGGTCATCGGCATGTTCCTCGCCACGCCGGCCGACGCGATGGTGCCGCTCGACGTGCTGCTTGCCGGTACGGCGGGCATTGCGCTGGTGGCCGGTGCGGCCGCAGCCGTCAACTGCCTGGTCGAACAGCAACTCGACGCCATCATGCTGCGCACGCGCCGGCGG
>QGUL01000518.1 GCA_003242425.1 Pseudomonadota bacterium
CCGGGTTCCCTGTTTCTCCCCCTCCGTTTCCCCGGCGGCAACCCCCGGCCCCAGGGTCGTCTTGCACGCGCGGTGTGGCCGCTGGTGGTCGTCGTTCCCGTCATGCTGGGCCTGGTCTGGGCCTGCATGGAAGTGCTTGCGGCGAGCCGCGCCCACGTCGCCGCGCTCGGCTACTGGTCGCATGCCCAAAAGGACGCGGTGGTGCAGTTGTTACGCTATGCCGAGACGCACGACCCGTCGCACCTGGCGGCCTACCGCCGGGCGATCGCCGTGCCGCAGGGCGACCGGACCGCGCGCCAGGCCCTTGCCCAGGACCCGCCCGACCGCGAGCGCGCCCGCCGGGGATTCGAGGCCGGCGGCAACGCGCCGGAAGACATCGGCCGGCTGATCTGGCTGTTCCTGAACTACAAGGAGGCGCCCTTCGTCGCCGACGCGCTGCGCGCCTGGGAGGCCACCGACGCCGAGCTGGACCGCCTCGACGCCCTCGCCGCCGAACTCGAGACGCTGGTGCGCGAAGGCCGGGCCACGCCGGAGGCGGTGGCGGCGCTCACCGCGGAGATCGAACGCGTCAACCGCACGCTCGCCCCCCTGCAGCAGCATTTCGCGCGCGCGCTGAGCGAAGGCTTCGACCGCATGCGCACGATGCTCTACGGGGCGCTTTGCCTGACGGCGCTGGCGCTGCTCGCCATGGGCTGGCTGAGCGCGCGCCGCATGATCGAACGCGCCGTACGCGCCGAACAGGAACTGGCGCTCGCCGAACGCGCGGTGTTCGCCGAACGCGACCGCGCCCTGGTGACGCTGCAATCCATCGGCGACGCCGTGATCACGGCGGACGCCCAGGGGCGCATCGACTACCTCAACCCCGTCGCCGAGAAGGTCACGGGCTGGAGCAACGCCGAAGCCTGCGGGCGGCCGCTGGAGGAAGTGGTGCGCATCGTCGACGAACACGGCGGCAATCCCGTGCGCGAACTGCCCGAGCGCATCCTGCGCGAGCGCGGTCCCATCGAGATCGCGCGCAACGCCACGCTCATCCGCCGCGACGGCAGCGAAGTCGCCATCGCCGAATCGGCCTCGCGCATCCGCGCCCGCTCCGGCGAGGCGCTGGGCATCGTCATCGTGTTCCGCGACGTCAGCCGCGAACGGCGCATCGCCGCCCAGCTCTCCTATCACGCCTCGCACGATCTGCTCACCGGGCTGGTGAACCGCATGGAGTTCGAACGGCGGCTGCAGAACGCCCTGCATTCGATCGACACCGAGCGGCGCTCGCACGTGCTGCTGTTCATCGATCTGGACCGTTTCAAGCACGTCAACGACGCCTGCGGGCATGCCGCCGGCGACCAGTTGTTGCGTCAGGTCTCCGATCTGTTCGCCGCCGAATTGCGCGAGAGCGACACGCTCGCGCGCCTGGGCGGCGACGAATTCGGCATCCTGCTCGAGAACTGCACCGTGGGGGAGGCCCTGCGAATCCCCGGGGAACGCCGGGCCGGGGCGGGGACTAACGCCTCGGTTACGAAAGCGCCTGTTTTAACATCGGCCCGAGCCACCG
>QGUL01000519.1 GCA_003242425.1 Pseudomonadota bacterium
GCCCCCCGCCTTTGCCCGCCCCGGGCGGGCTGTCCTCGCGCGCGAGCGCGCTGCGCAGGTGCAGGCGCAGCAGTCGCGCGCAAGCCGGTCGAGCAGCCGGCGCGCCTCGGCCTCGGGCAGCAGCCGCCCGTCCGCACCGCGCACGGCGGGCGGACCGCCCTGCGTGGAGGAAGGAAGCGGATCGGCCGCGAGCAGGATGCAGCCGCAGAGCGCCGCCGACAGCGCAACGCCCGCCGCCAGGCGCCGGACCGGAGCCCACCTTCCGCGGCGCACGGATGCTCGGTCGCTCGCCCGCCGTGCCGGAAGTCCGCGGCCGCCCGGCTCAGCTGCCGTTACGGGGACTGCGTTGCGCGTAGCGTCCGCTGCGGATCGGACCGTAAGGCCCGCGCCGACGGCGCGGCGCCATCTCGTTTCCGCGCTCCCAGGCCTTGTCCTTGCGCTCCTGCTGCTTCTTCTTCGTATCGTCGTTCTGCATGATCGTTTCCCGGTAATGGTCCGACTTGCGGATCGCGCCTCAATCCAGGTCTTCCGGCGGAAGATCGACAAGCCTGAAGCGCGACTTGCCTGCACCGTACTGCATCGAGAAGCCGCCGCCCTGCTGCTGTTGCAGCGTCTCTCCGTCCTGCGTCTGCTGCCCTTCTTCCGTTGTGCCGGCGTCCCGACCGCCCGGCATCGTTGTCGCGTGCACATCGGAAAGCTTGCGCCGTTCGGCCATAGCGTCGCTCCTGAGGCAATGCAGCCTCGCCGCGCACATCCAGCCGCGGCGTAAGACCGGCAAACCCGGAGGTGCAACGCGCGTGCCTCTGACTCATCGCTTGGAGATGCCGAGCACGAACAGCACCGCCGCGAGGCCCAGGAACGCGTACGCGATCAGGCGCGCCACACCGGCAAGGCCCGGCGCGATCTCGTTGAATCCGGCGAGCGCGGCGATGCAGGCGATGATGAAAAAGATCAGCGCGTAAAACAGCATGTCGATTCGTTACGGGGCATCGCTGTCGGCAAGACTTGCATCGGCACTCCGAAAGGCGCTTTGACGTTTTTACAGCAACCCCCATGCCGGAGAGTCGCCGCAAGGCGACACTCGCGCGGCGAGTCCTTCCGGCGCAGGGCATGCGCCTTGCTGCCGCAGTCGATCGCTCGATTCACGCGGCACGCCGCCCATGTCCCATCGACACAGCCTCCTTTCGCACGCGCCCGATGCGGCGCCGTCCGACGAGGCCGTCGTGCGGACGGCCGCGCCGCCCTCTGCCCGCACCTCGCTCGAGACCTTGCGCGCGGCCGCAGCGCGCTGCCGCGCCTGTCCCTTGTGGCGTCACGCCACGCAAACGGTCTTCGGCGAAGGCGATGCGCACGCATCCCTGTTCGTGATCGGCGAACAGCCGGGTCACAGCGAGGACCTGCACGGCCATCCCTTCGTCGGTCCCGCGGGCCTGCTGCTCGAACAGGCGATGGCCGCCAGCGGCGTGAAACGCGAGCAGCTCTATCTCACCAACGCGATAAAACATTTCAAATGGGTCTTGCGCGGCAAGCGGCGCCTGCACAA
>QGUL01000520.1 GCA_003242425.1 Pseudomonadota bacterium
GTTCCACGTGAACGGGTTGAAGCGGCTCTCGCGCGCTTTGGCCACAATGTCCCGGTCGACGAGAGCGTGCCAGCCGCGCACCATCCTGGACATGA
Organism: Pseudomonadota bacterium; assembly: GCA_003242425.1. Lineage (GTDB taxonomy): Bacteria > Pseudomonadota > Gammaproteobacteria > Burkholderiales > SG8-39 > ZC4RG42. The sequence goes on from QGUL01000520.1 coordinate 96, forward strand.
ACCCGGTGCCGGTCGCGGCACCGTACCGGACGCCTCGGGTCATGTCCCTGGTGGGGGATGCGCCGATCAGCTCGTCCAGCGCCTCCCTCGTGCGGGGGGACAGGCTGCGGTACCAGCGGGTGCCCTTCCCGCTGAAGATCCGGCCGCCCGTCGCCAGAGCGGTGATGTACCCCTGGGTCGCGACCTGCTGCGGCACATACAGCGGGTTGGTGGCGAGAATCCATCGGGACTGAGCGGCCTGCGCCTTGGTGATTGTCCGGCCGAACATGCCGGACGGGCGAGCCTGCGCCTCCAGCTCGCGGGCGACCACGGCGGGGATGAGGCTCAGCCGGTTCGAGCGGGCGAACTCGGCCGGCACCCCGTCCAACGTGTACGTGACCTGCCGAATCGCCTCATGGAGCAGCGGGTCACCCGTCTCTGCGAGATCCGCGCCGCGCCGATCCGCGTCACCCGCCTCGTTGCGAATGCGCCGGTAGACGCCCAGGTTGACCAGCCGCCAGTCGCGCGGATCGAGCCCACGCTTATCGAGCTCCTTCCGCAACTGCTCAGCGGTCTTGTGGCGCCCCCACTCCGGGGTGTTCCGCTCGAAAATGTCGGAGACGGTGTTCCAGTTGACCGTGCGCTTGATCGTGCGCGCCACACCCTGCGTGTAGGCATCCGGGGTCGTGTCCGCGCGGCCCTCATCGAACAGCCGGTAGCGGGACCGCTTCATGCCGGCCATCGCCCGGGTGCCGCCGGCGGCGTAGTCGGCGTAGCCGGGGTCGCGGCGCGGCCGGTGCATCACGTACACCGGCTCCGCCAGCCCCAGCCGCTCGCGCTTCTCGCGCACCCGCTCGATGAACTGACGCTCCGCCTCCCGGATCATCGCCCGCCGCTGCTCCGCCAGGTCCTTCTTCGTCGTCTTCTTGGCGACCTTCAACCGGGCCTCGGCCTCGCGGAGACGGCGCTGCTCCAGCGCCACATCGGCTGCGGCACGCTCCAGACGGTCAAGCTGGCGTCGCGGCCGACGCTGCGTCAGCCCCTCGGTGTACGGCGTTGACCGCTTCCCCCGCGCTGCGTTCGTCCTGATGCGCTTCTCCGCGGCGGCGATCGTCTTCTGCCGCACCGTCCGATACGCCGCACGCTTCACCTCAAGGTTCTTCTGGGCCTCAGCGAACCGCTCTTCCAGCCGAGCGAGCTCAGTCTCACTCGCCTTCCCAGAGCGCCGTGCGTTCTCAAGCGAACGCTTGGCCGATCGCATCTCCGCCTGAGCGGCACGCAGCTCACGCGCAGCAGTCCTCGTTGCCCGGCTGGCAGCGAGCGCCCGTACCTGTGCCTGGTTGACGACCACATGGCCCCGGCCGCGCTCCTGGGCCTCACGACGCTCAGCAATGCGAAACCGAGGCTCGGCCTGGCGCACCTCCTTCTGGGCGCGTTTGAGAATTTGCCCTTGCCTCTGCCCCCCCGG
>QGUL01000150.1 GCA_003242425.1 Pseudomonadota bacterium
GGCGCACAAGATGTCCGTGAAGGCCGCCGAGGTCATCAAGACACTGATGAAGCTCGGCCAGATGGTGACCATCAACCAGGTGCTCGACCAGGAAACGGCGATGATCGTGGTCGAGGAGATGGGCCACAAGGCGGTCGCGGCGCCGCTCGACGATCCCGAAGCCTTCCTCATGTCCGAAACGGGCACGCAGGCCGAGCAGCTGCCGCGTGCGCCGGTGGTGACGGTCATGGGTCACGTCGACCACGGCAAGACCTCGCTGCTCGACTACATCCGCCGCACCAAGGTGGCGGCCGGCGAAGCGGGAGGCATTACCCAGCACATCGGCGCCTATCACGTGGAGACGCCGCGCGGTGTCATCACTTTCCTCGATACCCCGGGTCACGAGGCGTTCACCTCGATGCGTGCGCGCGGCGCACAGGTCACCGACGTGGTGATCCTGGTGGTCGCCGCGGACGACGGCGTGATGCCGCAGACCGTCGAGGCGATCCACCACGCCCAGGCCGCCAAGGTGCCGATCGTGGTCGCGCTCAACAAGATCGACAAACCGGAAGCCAACCCGGAGCGCGTCAAGCAGGAGCTGGTGGCGCACAACGTGGTGCCGGAAGAGTACGGCGGCGATTCGCCCTTCGTGCCGGTGTCGGCGAAGACCGGGCAGGGCGTCGACGAGCTGCTGGAGAACGTGCTGCTGCAGGCCGAGCTGCTGGAGCTTAAAGCGCCGGTGGACGCGCCGGCCAAGGGCATCGTCATCGAAGCGCGCCTGGACAAGGGCCGCGGCCCGGTGGCGACCGTGCTGGTGCAGTCCGGCACGCTCAAGCGCGGCGACGTGGTGCTGTGCGGCGCGTCCTTCGGCCGCGTGCGCGCGATGCTGAACGAGAGCGGCAAGCAGGTGCAGAGCGCCGGACCGTCGATCCCCGTGGAGATCCAGGGCCTGTCCAACGTGCCGAACGCGGGCGACGAGCTGGTCGTGCTCAGCGACGAACGCAAGGCGCGCGAGATCGCGCTGTTCCGCCAGGGCAAATACCGCGACGTCAAGCTCGCCAAGAAACAGGCGGCCAAGCTCGAGAACATGTTCGAGCAGATGGGCGAGGGCGAAGTCAAGACGCTGCCGCTCGTCATCAAGGCCGACGTGCAGGGCTCGCAGGAAGCCCTGGTGCACGCGCTGACCAAGCTTTCCACCGACGAGGTCAAGGTGACGGTGGTGCATGCCGCGGTCGGCGGCATCACCGAGTCGGACGTGAACCTCGCGCTCGCGTCGAAGGCGGTGATCATCGGCTTCAACACACGTGCCGATGCCGCGGCGCGCAAGCTCGCCGAGCATTCGGGCGTCGATATCCGCTACTACAACATCATCTACGACGCGGTCGACGAGGTGAAGGCGGCGCTGTCCGGCATGCTCACGCCCGAGAAGCGCGAGAACGTCATCGGCCTGGTGGAGGTGCGGCAGGTCTTCCGCATCTCCAAGGTCGGCACGGTGGCGGGCTGCTACGTCCTCGACGGCGTGGTGCGGCGCGGCGCGCTGGTGCGCCTGCTGCGCGACAACGTCGTCATCTTCTCCGGCGAGCTCGATTCGCTGAAGCGCTTCAAGGACGACGTGCGCGAAGTGAAAGCGGGCTTCGAGTGCGGTCTGTCGATCAAGAACTATAACGACATCCAGGTCGGCGACCAGATCGAGGTCTACGAAGTGCAGGAGATTGCGCGTACGCTCTGACGTGCGCGCGCTCGCGGAGCGGGCGCCGCCCGCTCCGCCGCTTGCCGAAGGTCCAGCCATGGCCAATCCCACCCGTCTACGGCGTATTGCCGACCAGATCCAGCGCGAACTTTCCGATCTCATCCGCAACGAGGTGAAGGATCCGCGCGTCGGCATGGTGACGATCACCGGCGTCGAGGTTTCCTCCGACCTCGCGCACGCCAAGGTGTATTTCACCTCGCTCGCCGAGCAGGATCGCGAGGACAGCCTGCAAGGGCTGCAGCGCGCGGCTGGTTTCCTGCGCAGCCAGCTCGCCTCGCGTCTGCGCATCCACAACATGCCCGAGCTGCATTTCCGCTACGACGCGTCGATCGAACAGGGCATCCGGCTTTCGAAGCTGATCGACGAGGCCGTGCAGAACAAGTCGAACGACGGCGAATGAGCGGAGGTGCGCGCATGCCGCGGCGCCGCCTGGACGGCGTCCTGTTGCTCGACAAGCCGAAGGGGCTCACTTCCAACGCCGCGCTGCAACAGGCGCGGCGGCTCTACGCGGCGGAGAAAGCCGGCCACACCGGCACGCTCGATCCCATGGCGACGGGGCTACTGCCGGTGCTGTTCGGAGAGGCGACGAAGTTCGGCGGCGAGCTGCTCGACAGCGACAAGCGCTATCTCGCCGACATCCGGCTGGGCGTGCGTACGAACACCGGCGATGCGGAAGGCGAGGTGCTGGCCGTTGCGCCGGTCCAGGTGACGGCCGAGGCGCTGGAGCAGGCGGTGCGGCGGTACACCGGGCGGATCCGCCAGGTGCCGCCGATGTACTCGGCCCTCAAGCATGCCGGACGGCCGCTCTACGACTACGCGCGCGCAGGCGAGACGGTGGAGCGGGAAGCGCGGGAGGTGACGATCCACCGTCTCGACATCCTGCGGTTCGAAGGCGAGCGTCTGCAGGTCGACGTCCATTGCTCCAAGGGGACCTACGTCCGGACGCTGGCGGAAGATCTGGGGGAGGCGCTGGGCTGCGGCGCCCATCTCGCCGGGCTGCGCCGGACTGCCGTAGGGCCGTTCCGGGTCGAGGACGCCATCGATCTGGAAACGCTGGAACGTTTGTCGCCTGAACAACGGGACGCCAGGCTCGAGCCGGTGGACGTCCTGGTGCAGCACCTGCCCGAGGTTGTTCTGGACGGAGCCGCGGCACGGCGCTTCGCCAACGGCCAGGCGGTGCCGGTCGGCGGCAGGGCGGAGGGACGGCGCCGGGTCTACGCGGCCGGCCGTTTCCTGGGTGTGGCCGAACTCGAGGCGGGGGTGCTGCGTCCCCGCCGGCTGCTCCGCACGGACGCCCCGGCGGCCGCATAAAGCTTGTGAAAGTGCCTGATACAAGGGTAAAATCCCGCGCTTTCCAAAGCGACCGAATAGATCGAGATTAGGCATGGCAGCGACGACCGCCCAGAAGGCGCAGATCATCAAGGATTTCCAACGCAAGGCCGGGGACACGGGTTCGCCCGAGGTGCAAGTGGCTTTGCTGACCTACCGCATCAACGAACTCACCGAGCACTTCAAGACGCACGTCAAGGATCACCATTCCCGTCGCGGTCTGCTGAAGCTGGTGAGCCAGAGGCGTCGGATGCTTGATTACCTCAAGCGCACCAACGCCGAGAACTATCGCAAGCTGATCGAACAGCTTGGACTGCGCAAGTAACATCCCAGCGAAACGCCCACGCCACGCGTGGGCGTTTTGTCTTTCTGTCGATTCCACTATCGAATACGTCGCGCCTGCCCGCCGCACGCCGTGCCGCGTCGGTGTGCGCGTGCGCCATTTGAATCCATAAGGAGATGGCGTTGTTGACCCCCATCAGGAAAACCTTCAAATACGGTGAGCATACGGTCACCATCGAAACAGGCGAGGTCGCCCGTCAGGCGACCGGCGCTGTCATGATCAACATGGACGACACCGTGGTGCTGTGTACCGTTGTGGCGTCCAAGGAACCCCGGCCTGGCCAGGACTTCTTCCCGCTCACCGTCGATTACGTGGAGAAGTTCTATGCGGCGGGCAAGATCCCCGGTGGCTTCTTCAAGCGCGAAGGCAAGCCTTCGGAAAAGGAGACCCTGACCTCGCGCCTGATCGACCGGCCGATCCGCCCCCTGTTCCCCGACGGCTTCTACAACGAGGTGCAGGTGGTGGCGACGGTCATGTCGGTCAACCCCGAGGTCGATCCCGACATTCCGGCGATGCTCGGCGTGTCGGCGGCGCTGACGCTCTCGGGCATTCCCTTCAACGGTCCGATCGGCGCTGCGCGCGTGGGCTACATCGACGGCCGGTACGTGCTCAATCCGACCGCCTCGCAGCTCAAGCAGAGCGAAATGGACCTGGTGGTCGCCGGTACCGAACACGCCGTGCTGATGGTGGAATCCGAGGCCAAGGAGCTGTCCGAGGAGATCATGCTGGGCGGCATCATGTTCGGGCACGAGCAGATGCAGGTCGCCATCAACGCCATCAACGAGCTGGCCGACGAAGCGGGCAACGAGCCCTGGGACTGGCAGCCGCCGCCCAAGAACGAGGCGCTCATCGCGCGCGTCACCGAGCTGGTCGAAGAGCAGATGCGCGATGCCTTCACCATCCGGCAGAAGCAGGCCCGTAACGAGCGGCTCACCGAAATCCGGCGCGCCGCGCTCGAACAGATCCAGACCGAGTTCGAGGGCGTCGATCCCAACGCGGTGAAGGAAATCTTCTTCAACATCGAGTCGCGCATCGTCCGCACTCGCATCCTCAACGGCGAGCCGCGCATCGATGGCCGCGACACCCGCACCGTGCGCCCGATCAGCATCCGCGTGGGCGTCCTGCCGCGCACGCACGGTTCGGCGCTGTTCACCCGCGGCGAGACCCAGGTGCTGGTGGTGGCGACGCTGGGCACCGGCCGCGACGAACAGATCATCGACGCGCTGCAGGGCGAGTACAAGGAGCGCTTCATGCTCCACTACAACATGCCGCCCTATGCCACCGGCGAGATCGGGCGCATCGGTCCGCCGCGGCGCCGCGAGATCGGCCACGGCCGTCTCGCCAAGCGCGCGCTGGTGAACATGCTGCCGCCGCCCGAGGAATTCGGCTACAGCATGCGCGTCGTGTCCGAAGTGACTGAATCCAACGGTTCCAGCTCGATGGCCTCGGTCTGCGGCGGCAGCCTCGCGCTGATGGACGCCGGCGTGCCGATGAAGGATCACGTCGCCGGTATCGCCATGGGCCTCATCAAGGAGGGCAACCGCTTCGCGGTACTGACCGACATCCTCGGTGATGAGGACCATCTCGGCGACATGGACTTCAAGGTGGCAGGCACCGAGAAGGGCGTCACCGCCCTGCAGATGGACATCAAGATCGAGGGCATCAACAAGGAGATCATGCACATCGCGCTCAACCAGGCGCGCGAAGGCCGCATGCACATCCTCGGCCTGATGAAGCAGGCGCTGAAGGGCTCGCGCGAGGAGATCTCGAGCTTCGCGCCGCGCATCATCAAGATGAAGATCAATCCGGAGAAAATCCGCGACGTCATCGGCAAGGGCGGCGTGGTCATCCGCGGCATCCAGGAAGAGACGGGCACCACCATCGAGATCGCCGACGACGGCACGGTCAGCATCGCCTGCGTGAGCGCCGAGGGCGGCGAAGCGGCG
>QGUL01000521.1 GCA_003242425.1 Pseudomonadota bacterium
TTTGGCTGTTTTGTGGTTTTCTCCTCCCGTTTCTCCCTCTTCCCGCGGCGCAAGTACCCGGGCATTCCCCGCCCGTGGTCTGTCCTGCCGGCGGCCGCGTGCTCATGGTCGGTCCGGCCGAGGACCCCTATCTCCGGCGTCCGGCGATCAAGGTGAGCATCTTCATGAACGTGTTCAACGTGCATTCGAACCGTTCGCCGGTGGACGGGGAAGTGGTCGCCGCCTGGTACAACCCCGGCGCCTTTTTCAACGCCGCGATCGACAAGGCCTCGCTCGAAAACGAACGCAACGCATTGCATCTGCGCACGCCCTCCGGCCTCGACGTAACATGCGTGCAGATCGCAGGCCTGATCGCGCGGCGTGTGCTTTGCTACGTCAAGCCGGGTGACCGCCTGGAGCGGGGCCAGCGTTTCGGTTTCATCCGTTTCGGGTCGCGCGTGGACGTCTACCTGCCGCCCGGCACGCGCGTGCTGGTGGAGTTGGGCCAGAAGGTGTATGCATCAAGCACGGTCTTAGCGGAGTTGGAGGCATGAACGATTACCAAGCGTCGCGCGAGGATTTGCGCGGCACCCTGCGCCGGCGCGGCATCTATCTGCTGCCGAACCTCTTCACCTCGGGTGTGCTGTTTTCCGGTTTCTACGCCATCGTGCAGGCCATGAACGGCCGCTACGAACTGGCCGCCACGGCTGTATTCGTGGCCATGGTGCTCGACGGTCTCGACGGCCGCATCGCCCGCCTGACACGCACCCAGAGCGAATTCGGCGCGCAGTACGACAGCCTCGCCGACGTCGTGGCCTTCGGCGCCGCGCCGGCGCTGATCATGTACGAATGGGCACTGCAGCCGCTGGGGCGGCTGGGCTGGATCGTCGCCTTCGTCTACTGCGTCTGCGTGGCGCTGCGGCTTGCGCGCTTCAACACCAACATCGGCGTGGTCGACAAGAGGTGGTTCCAGGGCCTGCCGAGCCCCTCAGGTGCGGCGCTGGTGGCGGGCCTGGTGTGGATCATGAACGACCTGGAGGTCGACCCGGTCGGCTGGGGACGCGTGCTGGCCGTGGTGTTCACCCTGTTTGCCGCGATCACGATGGTGAGCAGCATTCCGTTCTACAGCTTCAAAACCATCAACTTCCGCCGCGCGGTGCCGTTCTGGGCCGTGCTGGTGATCGTGCTGATCCTGGTGGTGGTGACCTCCTACCCGCCACTGGTGCTGTTCTCCTTCTTCGTGGTGTACTCGCTGTCCGGGTACGTCATGTGGCTCTGGAACTTCCGCAACAAGCGTTCGCCTTTCTGAGAGGTGCAACATGAGCGCCGACCGCCTGATCATCTTCGATACCACGCTGCGTGACGGCGAGCAGAGTCCTGGCGCGTCGATGACGCGCGAAGAGAAAGTCCGCATCGCCAAGCAGCTTGAGCGCCTGCGCGTGGACGTCATCGAGGCCGGTTTCCCGGCCGCTTCCAACGGCGACTTCGAGGCGGTGCGTGCGGTGGCGAACACCATCAAGGTTTGCCGCGTGGCGGGGTTGTCCGGGGCAAAG
>QGUL01000151.1 GCA_003242425.1 Pseudomonadota bacterium
CTCTCGCCTTGTGTGCCCCCCGGCGGGGGTGGCTGGGAACTCCAACACCCCGTTTGCAAGCGGGCGCGGGGGGAACCCGGGCCGGTAACCCGCCGTGGGGGCACGGCACGGCGTCCGGGGTCGACGGCCGCGTCATCGAAGTGCGCGCGCCGCAATCGCCCAACGAACGCGTGGCTTTCATCGCCGAGCTGGAGGCGCTGCCCATCCAGTCCATGCCGCCGGCGGCCAAGGTCATCATCAATGCACGTACCGGTTCGGTGGTGATGAACCAGGCGGTCACCATCGAACCTTGCGCGGTCGCCCACGGCAGCCTGTCCATCGTCGTCAGCGCCACACCGGTGATCAGCCAGCCGGCGCCGTTCTCGCAAGGCCGCACCGTCGTTGCCGAGCAGGCCGATATCCAGATGCGCCAGGACGGCGGCCATCTGATGATGGTTCCCGCCGGCGCGCAGCTCGCCGACGTGGTCAAAGCGCTCAACGCGCTCGGCGCGACGCCGATCGATCTGCTCGCGATCCTGCAGGCCATGAAAGCGGCCGGCGCGCTGCGCGCGGAGCTGGAGGTGATCTGATGGCGGTCGATCCCGCGCTGTCCTCGCGCCTCGCGCTGGACGCCGGGGCGCTGGAAAACCTCAAGACCCAGGCGCGCCAGTCGCCTGACCGCGCGCTGCAGGCGGCGGCGCGCGAGTTCGAGTCGGTGTTCATGCACATGTTGCTGAAGAGCATGCGTGAGACCCTGGCGCAGGACGGCCCCTTCGATTCCGACGCCACGCGGATGTACACCGGCATGCTCGACCAGCAGCTTGCGCAGACGCTCGCCGCGCGCGGCAGCCTGGGACTCGCGGACATGATGGTGAAGCAGCTCTCCGCCACGTACGGCGCGCAAGGCAACGCCGCGCCTGCGGCGAACGCGCCGGCGGCGCAGCGCGCGCCGGAACTGCGCAGGATGGGCGCCATGGAGCGCGATGCGCAGCAGGCCTTCGTCGAACGCATGCTGCCGCACGCGCACGAGGCGGCGCGCCGTACCGGCGTGCCGGCGCAGTTCATCCTCGGCCAGGCCGCGCTCGAATCCGGCTGGGGCCGGCGCGAAATAAAGGGCAGCGACGGCACGCCGAGCTACAACCTGTTCGGAATCAAGGCCGATCCCGGCTGGACCGGCCGGACGGTGGACGTGCTGACCACCGAGTACGTCGACGGTCGCGCGCAGAAAGTGGTGCAGAAGTTCCGCGCCTACGCGTCCTACGCCGAAGCCTTCGCCGACTGGGCGCAGCTGATCGCGAACAATCCGCGCTATGCCAAGGCCCGCAATGCGACCGGCGCCGCCGAGTTCGCGCAAGGGCTGCAGCAGGCCGGCTACGCCACCGATCCGCTCTACGCGGAAAAACTGACCCGCATCATCAACCGGCAACTGGCGCAGCGCGAAACGGACGGGCAGGGGTGAAGGATGGAACACGTGCGGCTCAAGTTTGCGGACGATCGTGCCGATATGACAATTTGACGAGGGCAACATGGCGAGCTCCCTATTCGGTATCGGCATCTCGGGCCTCAACAGCGCGCAGGCCGGGCTGATCACGACCGGTCACAACATCGCTAACGTCAACACTCCCGGATACAGCCGTCAGGTCGTCGTCCAGGGGACCAACGCGCCCTTCTACACCGGCGCCGGCTATTTCGGCACCGGCGTGCACGTGCAGACGGTCAAGCGCGAATACGACGCCTTCCTGGAAATCCAGGCGCGCCAGACCCAGGCCGCCGCCAGCCATCTCGAGCGCTATGCGACGCAGATCGGCCGGCTCGACCAGCTGCTCGCCGATCTGGACGGCGGGTTGTCGAAGGCCTTCGACGAGTTCTTCGAAAGCATCAACGAGGTCGCCGCCTATCCGCGCGATGCCGCCGCGCGGCAGAGCATGCTGTCGGCCAGCAATGCGCTGGTCGCGCGCTTCCAGGCACTGGAGGCCGAGCTGGTCGCGGCGCGGCGCGACGTCAACAGCCAGCTCGAGATCAACGTCGCCAACATCAACTCCATCGCCAACCGCATCGCCGAGCTGAACGCACGCATCGCGCTGCACCGCGCGCATGGCAACGGCTTGCAGGAACCCAACGACCTGCTCGACCAGCGCGATACCCTGGTGCGCGAGCTGAACAAGCTCATCGGTGCCAAGGTCGTGGAGCAGGACGACGGCAGCTACAACGTCTTCATCGGCAACGGCCAGGCGCTCGTGGTGCGCGACCGCGCCAACCGGCTGGTGCTGCAGGACGATCCGGCGGTGCCGGGCGACAAGCAGATCGCGCTCGACGCCAACGGGCTGCGCGTGCCGTTGACCGCCGCGCAACTGACCGGCGGCGAAGTGGGCGGTCTGCTGGAATTCCGCGATCAGACCCTCAACGTCGCGCACAATGCGCTCGGTCGCATCGCCATGACGCTTGCCGCCGAGTTCAACGCCCAGCATGCGCTCGGGCTGGATCTCAACGGCCAGCCGGGCGGACAGTTCTTCGCCTTGGCGCAGCCGCTCGTTCATGCCTCGATCCTGAACGGCGGCAATGCCCAGCTGCAAGTGACGGTGAGCGACTACGGCGCGCTGACCGCCAGCGATTACCGGCTGACCTACGACGGCACGCAGTACCACCTGACGCGGTTGCCGGAGAACACCACGCAGAGTTTCGCCGCGCTGCCCGTCGATGTCGACGGCCTGCGCATCGAGGTGGCGGGCGGCACCATGGCGCCGGGCGACAGCTTCGTCATCCAGCCCACGCGGGCGGGCGCGGCGCAACTGGCGGCGCTCGTGCACGACACCCAGGCGATCGCCGCCGCGGCGCCGAGCAGCACCGCGCCGGCCAGCGCCACCACCGCCACCGCCACCACCAGGCCCGGCGGGGGGAACGCGGGCTACACGCCCAGCAACCCCGCCTACGTCATCACCTTCGCCGTGTCCGGCGGCACCACGACCTATACCGTGGATACCGTGCCCACTTCCGGCGGGCTCGGTACCGGCACCTACACCAGCGGTGCAACCATCGACTTCCTCGACGATCTCGGCATCCACGTGGAGATCACGGGCGTGCCCGCCGACGGTGACAGCTTCACCGTCTCGCCCAATGACGGCACGGCCGACAATCGCAACGCACTCGCGCTCGCCGCGCTGCAGACGAAGAACGTCATGGCAGGCGGTACGGCGACGCTGCAGGGCGGCTATGCGCAACTCGTTTCGGCCGTCGGCAACAAGACGCGCGAAGTGCAGGTGACGAGCGAGGCGCAGAACCTGCTGCTCAAGGACACGCTCGCGGCGCGCGAATCGGTCGCGGGCGTGAACCTCGACGAGGAGGCCGCCAACCTCATCCGCTATCAGCAGGCCTATCAGGCGGCGGGCAAGGTCATCGCCGTCGCCGGTACGTTGTTCGACAGTATTCTGGAAATCCTGAGATAAGCATGCGCGTCAGTACCGGAATGATCTTCCAGCGCGGGCTGGAAGCCCTGCAGCGGCAGCAGGCGGCCGCGCTCGATACCCAACAGCACATCGCCGCGGGCAAACGTGTTCTGCGTCCCTCCGACGATCCGGTCGCTGCCAGCCGCGCCATCGAAACGTCGCAGGCCAAGGCGTTGAATGCCCAGTACGGCGCCAATCAGGCCGCCGCGCGCGAAACCCTGGCATTGACGGAATCGGTGCTCGCCGACATCGGCAACGTGCTGCAGGATGTGCGCGTGCTCGTGCTCAATGCCGGCAGCGGCGCGCTCACCGATGCGGACCGCAGGAGTCTCGCCATCGATCTGCGCGGCAAGTACGAACACCTGCTGGGACTGGTCAATTCCACCGACGGCGCGGGCAACTACCTGTTCGCCGGCTACGCGGCCGACAAGGCGCCTTTCGTCAAGAGCGTGACGGGCGTGCAGTACGTCGGCGATCAGGGCAACCGTTCGTTGCAGGTCGGCCCGGCACAGACCGTGGCGATCAGCGAGAACGGCGCGGAATTGTTCGAGCGCCTGCGCGAGGGCAACGGCGTTTTCGTGGCCCAGGCCGATCCGGGCAACAGCGGCACCGCGGCGGCCGATATCGGCCGCACGCTGGGCGGCCAGACGGAGCCGGTCAACTATTCGATCACCTTCAGCGTCGCAGGCGGCGTGACGACCTACACGGTGACGAACCACAACACGGGCGACGTCAGTGCGCCGGTCCCCTACACCAGCGGGCAGCCGATCGTGATCGACAACATGGAGTTCACGATCAGCGGCGAGCCGGCCGACGGCGACAGCTTCACCGTTCGTCCGGCGGCGCAGAAAAACGTGTTCGCCATGCTGGACGAGCTGATCGCCGCGCTCGAGGAGCCGCTGCTCGACGGGGCCGCGCGTGCCCGTTTCGGCGAACAGATGGCTTTAGGCCTCACCAACGTCGACAAGGCTTTCGACCGCGTGCTGGTGGTCCGCACCGCGATGGGCGCCAGCCTGCGTCAGCTCGAAGCGCTCAACGAAACCGTGCAGGACAAGGCTCTGCATTACGAGGAACGGCTGTCGCAACTGCTCGACCTCGACTATGCCGAGGCCATCACCAAGCTGGCGCGCGAGCAGATGGCGCTCGAAGCGGCCCAGCTGAGCTACCAGCGCATCACGTCCCTGTCGCTGTTCAACTACCTCTGACCGGGAGGGCGGACCGGCGCCGCGCCGGCCTGGCAAGATGGAAAGCAACCCCCGACCTCCGTCGCCTTCCGAGATCGCCCGCGAAGCGCTGCGCCGTCTGGCGCAGCGGCGCATTGCGCCGACGCCGGACAACTACGCCGAGGTCTACGGCGAAATCGCCGGACGGCGCGAGGTGCCCGCTCAGGCTGCAGTACGCCTGATGGAAAGGTTTGCCCAGGAACTGGGCAAGCGCGAAGGGCCGCTGCAGCGGCACGGCGAAGCCCTCGCGCGGGCGATCGCCGGGGGCGACTGGGACGAGGCGGCCCGGCGCCTCGAAGACGCGATCGACGCCGTGGCGCGCGGTCCGGAATGGGCGCAGTTGTTCCGCAATCTGCTGAAGCAGCTCGACACGCGCCATGCCGGGCTGACGGAGGCGCGCAAGCGCGAAATGCTCGAGCACGTGCTGACCGCGTTCTCGAGCGACTCGAACAAGCTGTACATGCGCCTCAGCGGCATGCTGAAGTCCTGGAGCGAGGCGCCGCTCGCACCGCTACTGGAGCTCGCGCCGCCGCCCCCGCCCAGGCCGGCGGCCGAGCTGTCGCGTTCGGGCGAGCTGCGCATCGTGGCGCAGAACGAGCCCGTGCCGCTGCCGAACAGCCGCGAGCTGATGCGCAAGGGGCTGTGGCTGCGGGCGGACTGGCTGGCGCGCGGCGTGCGGGCGAAGCTCGGCCACTCGC
>QGUL01000522.1 GCA_003242425.1 Pseudomonadota bacterium
TGGGGGTGGGGGCGTTTTCCCGGGCCCAGCGGTTTTTCCGGGTGTAGAACAGACGGCCGAGCACCGGGACGTCCTGGTCCGCGAAGCACGGGCTGCCCGCGGTCGCGGCGAGCAGCACGCAAAGCCGCGCGGCGTCGTGCGCGCGTTGCCGATCGTGGGAGGACGCGCGGGTGAAGCGCAGTGCGGTGCGGAGCCGAGCGGGTGCGATCATGGTGTGGGCTTTCCGGCGTGAGGATCGGTGAGCGTGATCAACGCGAGCGTGCATCGGGTACGCAAACCTGCATCCGGACGGCGGCTGTCGGCGCGTGCGAGCGAGCAGGCGCGGATCGAAACGTAGGGCTTCATTTCGGCCGCCACGGCGCGCAGGAATCGCAGGAAGCGTTCTTCATGCAAGACCTGCGCATCGAGCGTGACGAGACTGGCATGAGCCAGTACCTCCCCTGTGCGGTCCCATTGCCGCCGTGCCGCGAAGCTGTAGCGCAGGTTCTCCGCGCCGGCGGCCAGTGCGGCGCCGTTCAACGCCTCGACCCAGTCCAGCCGGTTTTCTTCGGCAAGGATTCCGCGCGCGGCCAGGGCACGGTATTTCGCCACGCGCAGATCGATCTCACCCGCCTCGCGGCGCAGGCTTTGCAGTCTTTGTTCGGCATGCATCAGCTCGGCCGCCATCTGTTGCCGTTGCTGCTGCAAGCGGTCGAGCCGCGATTGCGTTGCGAAGAGTGCCGCCGCACCGAGGCCCGCGAGCAGCAACGCGAGTGCGCCGTACGCAGCCAGAGTCCGGGAACAGCTGTTCATGTGCCGGACTTCCTCTTCAGCTTCAGTTGGATCCGCGGTACACCGTCGTCCGTACTCCCGGCCGCATCGCCAGCCTGCAAGGACTCCAGGCTGAACGGCAGCCGGATGTCGGCGACCTCCAATCCGGGCTCGCGCCGCAGGCTTTGCACCAGAGACCGGCTTAGCTCGTCGATGCCGCGCAGATCGGTCGGCGACACCGCGGACAGCGAGGCCGTCAGATCGAAGGTCTCGTACGGTTCGCCCGTTTCATCGCTTTCCGCTTTCCAGTCGAATCCTTCGAGCACGATCTGGGGCGCCCGGTCCAGAGCGCGCGCAACGGCGGCCATGAAGGCGTGCGGTTCGCGGCTCGAACGTTCGATCTTTTCGTGCTGCGCCAACACGGCACGCAGGTTCTCCAGCGCGGTGGGCAGCGGCGGGAGGGTGCGCGCGGTCGCGTCGTATTGGATCTCGAGAAGGCGGAGCTGCTCGCGGTCGGACGTGATCTGCTCCTGCAGCGCGTGCGCCCGATAAAGCTGCAAGCCCGCGGCGAGCAGGCACAGCGCGCAAACGGTGCTGCCGGCTGCAAGCAGTCCGGTCCGCCAGACCCGGGCGCGATAGTGCGTGCGCAGTACTTCGGCAGCGTAACGATGACGCGGCCGGGTCGTGCCGAGAACGTGCAGGAAGAGCGCTTCGCCCCCGGTATCCGGCGGCGCCCTCTTCGCCCCTATCCGTCGCCCCGTTTAGGACTGTCCGAC
>QGUL01000523.1 GCA_003242425.1 Pseudomonadota bacterium
GGGCAAGACCACGCTCGCGCACATCATCGCGCGCGAGATGGGCGTCAACCTGCGCCAGACCTCCGGGCCGGTGCTGGAGCGCCCGGGCGATCTCGCCGCGCTGCTCACCAATCTCGAGCCGAACGACGTGCTGTTCATCGACGAGATCCATCGCCTGTCGCCGGTGGTGGAGGAAATCCTCTACCCCGCGCTCGAGGACTACCAGATCGACATCATGATCGGCGAAGGGCCGGCGGCGCGCTCGGTGAAGCTCGATCTGCCGCCTTTCACGCTGGTGGGCGCGACCACGCGCGCGGGCATGCTGACCAACCCCTTGCGCGACCGCTTCGGCATCGTCGCGCGGCTGGAGTTCTACACGCCGGAGGAAATCAAGCAGATCGTCACGCGCTCTGCCGCGCTGCTCAACGTGGAGATGGACGAGGGCGGCGCAATGGAAGTCGCGCGTCGTTCCCGGGGGACACCGCGCATCGCCAACAGATTGTTGCGCCGCGTGCGCGACTACGCCCAGGTGAAGGGCCAGGGCCGCATCACCCAGGAGATCGCCGATGCGGCGCTGTCGATGCTGGATGTGGACAAGCGCGGCCTGGACATCATGGACCGCAAATTGCTGCTCGCCGTGATCGAAAAATTCGGCGGCGGGCCGGTCGGCATCGACAACCTCGCCGCGGCGATCGGCGAAGAACGCGACACCATCGAGGATGTCCTCGAACCTTATCTGATCCAGCAAGGCTATCTGCAGCGCACGCCGCGCGGACGCACGGCGACGCCGAGCGCCTATCGCCATTTCGGTTTCAACGCGCCGCGCGCTGGCGGCGCAGTCGGGGAGTTGTTCGACGATGAATGAGGCGGGGCCCCGGCCCTTCGTCTGGCCGGTCCGGGTGTACTTTCACGACACCGATGCGGGCGGCATCGTCTTCCATGGCAATTACCTGCATTTCATGGAAGCGGCGCGCACCGAATTTTTGCAGTCGCTCGGCTACAACGTCGCCGAGCTGCAACGCGCCGAGGACGGCGTGCTGTTCGTGGTCTATGCGCTGGAGATGCGCTATCACAAGCCCGCGCGGCTGCACGATTCCCTGCAGATCACGGTCGCGGTGCGTCACGCGGGGCGCGCACGGCTGATTTTCGAGCAGCTCATCAAGCGCGGTGAGGAAACGCTCGTGAGCGCGCAGGTCAGCATCGCCACGGTGCATCCGCGGACGCTGAAACCCATTCCCGTCCCCGAGCGGCTGCGCGCGCAAGTGCAACCCCAATAATGCGAGGCGGCTTCGCGCCGAACCGGATATGAACGTGACACAAGATCTTTCGATCCTGGAACTCATCCTCAACGCGAGCTGGGTCGTGCAGGCGATCATGGCCCTGCTGCTCGGCGTGTCGGTGGTTTCCTGGTACTACATCTTCCGCAAGATGTTCGTGATCCGCACCGCGCGCAAGCAGACGGAGGAGTTCGAGCGTACGTTCTGGAGCCGGCCCGATCTGAACGCGCTCTATCAGGCCGCCGTGAACGCGCGACACCGCACCGGTT
>QGUL01000152.1 GCA_003242425.1 Pseudomonadota bacterium
TTCACGGGGGCGGGTCCCGGATTCGTTGAAGGGGTGGTTGGGGAGGGAACCCCGGTCCCTCCCAGGGGCGTGTTCATCGGCGCGAGCACGCGCATCTACAACCGCCTCACGGGCGAGATCCTGTACGGCCGCGTCCCGGCCGGATCGGTAGTAGTTCCTGGGAGCCTGCCCTCGCCCGACGGAAAATACAGCCTCTATGCCGCCGTCATCGTGAAGCAGGTGGACGCGAAAACGCGCGCCAAGACCAGCATCAACGAGCTGCTGCGCGATTGACGCCGCGCCGGCGCGGCGGCGGGAGGGAAGACTCGTATGGCGATGAAACGGCTCTTCGAACTGATGGCGGAGAAAAATGCCTCCGACATCTTCATTTCCGTCGGCGCGCCGATCAGCATCAAGATCAACGGCAACACCATCCCGGTCAACCAGCAGATCATCAAGCCGGAGATGGTGCGGGCGATGATGCAGGAGGTGTTGACCGAACAGCAGATCGCCGAGTTCGAGGAGAATTACGAGCTCAACACCGCCTACCCCGTGCCCGGCCTGGGCAGCTTCCGCATCAGTTGCTTCATGCAGCGCTCCACCCCGGCGATCGTGGTGCGCTACATCCCCAGCGAAGTGCCCGCCTTCGACACGCTGGGGTTGCCGGACATCCTCAAGGAAGTGGTGCTGGAGAAGCGCGGCCTGATCCTCATGGTCGGCGCCACCGGCTCGGGCAAGTCGACCTCGCTCGCGGCGATGATCGACCACCGCAACGCGACGATGTCCGGCCACATCATCACCATCGAGGATCCGATCGAGTTCCTGTTCAAGCACAAGCGCTCGATCGTCAACCAGCGCGAGCTCGGCACCGACGCCAAGTCCTACCACGTCGCGCTCAAGAACGCGCTGCGCCAGGCGCCGGACGTGATCCTGATCGGCGAGATCCGCGACCGCGAAACGATGAGCATGGCGATCGCCTACGCCCAGTCGGGCCACCTGTGTCTGGCCACGCTGCACGCCAACAACAGTTACCACGCGCTGAACCGGATCATCAGCTTCTATCCGCTGGAGAACAGGGCCGCGCTGTTGCAGGACCTTTCCGCCTCGCTGAAGTGCATCATCTCGCAACGGCTGGTGCGCAGCCTCAAGGGCGGCCGCGTGCCGGCCGTGGAGGTGATGCTCAACACCCGCCACATCGCCGAGCTGATCGAGGAAGGCAACATCAACGGCATCAAGGAGGCGATGGAGAAGAGCCTCTCGCCCGGCTCCCAGACCTTCGAACAGGCCCTGTTCCGGATGTACAAGGACGGGGTCATTTCCAAGGACGAAGCCCTCGCCCACGCCGACTCGGCCAACAACCTGCTGTGGCTGATCAACAACAGCGAAGGCAAAACGGGTCCGGCGACGCCCCCGCCCGCCCCCACCATCTCCCAGCCCACGGAGGTGCTGCCCAGCGGCGCGTCGTTCAGCGAATTCAAGCTGACCCTGGGCGACTGAGCCTGATAGCGCCCCTGCACGGGGTGCAGGGAGCCGGAAGTCGCTCTTCCCTGCCCCACGAGCGGGAAGGCCCGGCAGGCGATCCGCCCGAGCCCCCGGGACCGCGGCGCCAAAACACGGCTGGCCCTGCCGTACAATTCCGCCCATGAAAACCAGACCCAAGCTTTACGGCATCCCGAACTGCGCCACGGTGAAGAAGGCGCGCGCCTGGCTCGACGAGCGCGGCATCGAATACGACTTCCACGACTACAAGAAGCTGGGCGTCGACGCCGCGCGCCTCGACGCCTGGATGAAGAAGGTGGACTGGCAACAGCTCGTGAACCGCAGCGGTACGACCTGGCGCAAGCTGGACGAGGCGCGCAAAGCGGCCGTCACTTCCGCCACCGCGGCCAGGGCGCTCATGGTCGAACAACCCTCCGTCATCAAGCGGCCGGTAGTGGAAGCGGGCGGCAAGCTGCTGGTGGGCTTCGATCCGGAACGCTACGAAGAAGTCTTCGGATGAACCCTACCCTTGCGCTTGCGCGCGAACTGATCGCACGCCCTTCCGTCACCCCGGACGACGCCGGCTGCCAGGATCTGATCGTCGAGCGCCTGCGGCCGCTCGGCTTCGAGTTCGAGTTCCTGCGCCTCAACGGTGTCACCAACCTCTGGGCGCGGCGCGGCAAGGCCGCGCCGCTCGTCTGTTTCGCCGGCCATACCGACGTGGTGCCGACCGGCCCGCTCGAGCGCTGGAGCTCCGATCCGTTCGTGCCCACGGAACGCGACGGCAAGCTCTACGGCCGCGGCGCCGCCGATATGAAGACCTCCATCGCCGCCTTCGTCACGGCGGTCGAGGCTTTCGTCGCCGCGCATCCCGATCACCGGGGCTCGATTGCGCTCCTCATCACCTCCGACGAGGAAGGGGTCGCGACGGACGGCACGGTGAAAGTCGTGGAAACGCTCAAGGCACGCGGCGAGACCATCGACTTCTGCATCGTCGGCGAGCCGACTTCGGGCGAGCGGCTCGGCGACATGATCAAGAACGGCCGCCGCGGCTCGCTCTCCGGCACCCTGCGCGTGCACGGCGTGCAGGGCCACATCGCCTATCCGCATCTCGCACGCAACCCGATCCACGAAGCGCTGCCCGCACTCACGGAGCTCGCGGCCATCGAATGGTGCAAGGGCAACGAGGACTTCCCGCCCACGAGCTTCCAGATCTCCAACATCCACGCCGGTACGGGCGCGAACAACGTCATCCCCGGCACGCTGGAAGTGCTGTTCAACTTCCGCTTCTCGACCGAATGCACGGCGGAAGGGCTGAAACGGCGCGTGCACGAGGTGCTCGACCGGCACGGTCTGCGGTACGAGCTGGAATGGGCACTGTCCGGCAATCCCTTCCTTACGCCGCGCGCGACACTGGTCAACGCAGTGAGCGAGGCGATCCGCGAAGTCACCGGCCTCACGCCTGAGATCTCCACCAGCGGCGGCACCTCGGACGGCCGCTTCATCGCCGCCGTCTGCCCGCAGGTGATCGAGTTCGGCCCGGTCAACCAGTCGATCCACAAGATCGACGAACATGTGGCGATCGCCGACATTGAACCGCTGCACCGCATCTACCTGCGCACGCTCGAGAAGCTGATTGGCTAAGCAACCCGCGGCAAAGGCGCCGCTTACGGTCGGCGCGCTGATCGAACAGGCGGCCCGGCGCTTCGAGCGCAAGGGACTCGTCTTCGGCCACGGCACGCACAACGCCTACGACGAGGCGGCCTGGCTGATGCTGCACACCCTCGGCGCGCCCATCGACAGCCTGGCGGAGCAACTGGAACGCGTTCCCACGCCGGCGCAGGCCCGGCGTTTCGAGCAGCTCGTCGCCGAACGCATCGAAAAGCGCATCCCCGCCGCCTATCTGCTGCGCGAAGCCTGGCTCGGCCCGCACCGTTTCTACGTGGACGAACGCGTGATCGTGCCGCGTTCCTTCATCTACGAGCTGCTTGCCGAGGAACTCGCGCCCTGGATCGCCGACCCCGGGCAGGTACGCTCGGTCCTCGACATGTGCACGGGCTCAGGCTGCCTGGCAATCCTCGCCGCGCTCGCCTTCCCCAACGCGGAAGTGGACGCCGTCGATCTGTCCGAGGACGCGCTGGCTGTCGCGGAAAAGAACGTCGCCGACTACGGGCTGCGGCACCGCGTCCGCCTCGTCCGTTCGGACATGTTCCGCAAGTTGCCGCGCAAGCCCTACGACCTCATCATCTCCAACCCGCCCTACGTCGATGCACAGAGCATGCAGACGCTGCCCGCGGAATACCGCCACGAACCGGCGATGGCGCTCGGCTCGGGCCGCGACGGCCTGGAGGCCACCCGCGTCATCCTGCGCGAAGCGAAGCATTACCTGAAGGAAGACGGGCTGCTGGTGGTGGAAATCGGGCACAACCGGGCGCAACTGGAACGCGCATTTCCGCATCTCCCCTTCACCTGGCTGGAAGTGAGCGCGGGGGACGAATACGTGTTCCTGCTCGAGCGGCGTCAGTTGCCTTGAAGCGCGCCTGCCTGACGGGTTTGTGCGATTGACCGCGCCTCTCACGCCCCTTAAACTAAGAGCCCTTCGGGGTGTAGCGTAGCCTGGTAGCGCGCCTGGTTTGGGGCCAGGATGTCGGGAGTTCAAATCTCTCCACCCCGACCAGTTTTGGAACCGTCGGCGCCTTAAGCGCGGGCGGTTGGAGTGTCCGACTAGAAGTGCCCGTAGCTCAACCGGATAGAGCACCAGCCTTCTAAGCTGGGGGTTACAGGTTCGACCCCTGTCGGGCACGCCAAGCCGTTCAGTGGTGGCTGTAGCTCAGCTGGTAGAGTCCCTGATTGTGATTCAGGTTGTCGTGGGTTCGAGTCCCATCAGCCACCCCAGAATTTCCCCATACCAGGCTTCGCAAAAGGAAGGCGCTTCGGCGCCTTTTTTCATGGGCTCGCCGGGTCGCTGACCGGCCTGCACGATACGGTCCGTTGTGCAAGCCGGCACGCCCCCTCGGGCCGGCCCGTCCCGCGCCCGGCTTACCCCGGGCAAGGAATCGTACCGCTTCAAGATGCGATCATCCGTACGGACTAGCGGAAGCCCCATGCGGATGTCGCTATAATCCGCCGCGATAAACAGGCAAAAAACCGCTGCGGGGAGAACCACCTACAAGCGACGCCTCTCCAGGAGCCGCTCGCTTCCAGTGCGACCAGACGTCACGCTGAACCGGCTCGCACGCCATCTTCTGTCCGTTCGCGGCCGCTCCATCAAGAACAGGGAGCAAAAAGGTGGTATCGGCATCCGTCGTCAACGGCGTCCGGAAGGTGTTGCTTTCGCCTGCCGCGCCTGTCGAAAGGGCGCACCGCACGGCTACGGCTGCGCGATTGGTGCCCGCCCCCTGCGGACTCTTAACCGGAGAGTCTCAAGACCTGACTATGGTTTCGCTCCCGAGCGCCCTTCCTGCACACGCGCCGCCCCGCTTGGGCCGTTAACGCGATGATCGGCGTATTTTCACTCAGGCTTCGCAACATTCCGGCCCTGGATGCGCTGGTCGGACAACGGATCGCGCTTGTCCATCTCCTGTCGTTGAGCAGCATCACCCAAATCGCCGGCTGGGGACTTCGCCCCTCTGCGGTCGTTGCGCGCCGATTTGCGGCCCATACACGTATTCCGTTCGTACATCTGGAAGACGGATTTTTGCGGTCCGTTGGACGAGGGGACATGGATCCCCCGCTTTCCATCGTTGTGGACGATTGCGGGGTGTACTACGACGCGACCCGTCCTTCGCGACTCGAACGCTTGATCCCGCAGCCCTTGACCGGGGGCCAGCCCCCCCGCCCCCGG
>QGUL01000524.1 GCA_003242425.1 Pseudomonadota bacterium
GCCCCGCGCTCGAAAAAACCACCGACGAGGTGCTGCGGCGATCGGCTACGACGAAACGGCGCGCCGCGACTTGCGTTCGCGCTGGATCATCTAGCGAGCCGCTACAGAGGGACTATACTTCCATACAGTAGTCTCGTTTGAGGCGAGGTATGGAACGTCCGATCGTCTGGAAGGGCCGGGGTGCGGTGAGCAACCCGCAAGGGCGCTTCGAGCGCGACATTCGTGTCGTAGACGAAGACGCCTATTGGGAAGCGCCGGGGCAAGCGCCCGAGACGCAGGTCACGCTGCGTCAGGCCCGCTCCATCATCTCCCGCAACGACTCGCCGGACATCCCCTTCAGCCAGTCGATCAATCCCTACCAGGGCTGCGAGCACGGCTGCATCTACTGCTACGCGCGGCCGAGCCATTCCTACCTGGGCCTGTCGCCGGGCCTGGATTTCGAAACCCGGCTCTACGCCAAAGAGAATGCCGCGGCGCTGCTGCGCGAAGAGCTGTCGCGGCCCGGCTACCGCTGCGACGTCATCGTGATCGGCGGCAACACCGATCCCTACCAGCCGGTCGAGCGCGAACTGCGTATCACACGTGCCGTGCTCGAGGTGTGCGCCGAATTCAACCAGCCCGTCGGCATCATCACCAAATCGGCGCTGATCGAGCGCGACCTCGACCTGCTGGCACCGATGGCGGCCAAGGGGCTGGCGCACGCCTTCGTGTCCGTGACCACCCTGGACGCGGAGCTGGCGCGCAGGCTGGAACCCCGCGCGTCGGCCCCGTACCGGCGGCTGAAGGCCTTGCGGCGCCTCGCCGAGGCCGGCGTCCCCTGCGGCGTGATGGTGGCGCCCGTCATCCCCTTCCTGAACGATCAGGATATGGAGACCATCCTGGAGGCGGCGCGGGAAGCCGGCGTGCAGCGGGCGGGCTACGTCGTGCTGCGTCTGCCGCACGAGTTGAAGGACCTTTTCCAGGAGTGGCTGGCGCAGCATTACCCCCTGCGGGCCGAGCGCGTCATGGCACGGGTACGTGATATGCGAGGCGGAATGGCGTACAATTCGCGCTGGCGTGAACGCCAGACGGGTACTGGCACATACGCGGAACTTTTGGCCCAGCGTTTTGACAAAGCCTGTCGGCGGTTGGGTCTCAACGCGCGCAGCGTGTCGCTGGACACGTCGCGGTTCAAGGTACCCGGTCGCGCGGAACAGATGGAGCTGTTCTGACCTGAACCTCCTCTCAGAGGGTTGACAGGAAACCGGGCAGCCCCCATAATTCCGCTTCTGTCACGGACGCGGGGTGGAGCAGTCTGGCAGCTCGTCGGGCTCATAACCCGAAGGTCGTAGGTTCGAATCCTGCCCCCGCAACCAAGCCTTCAAACCGAGCAGGCAAGGTGCCGTGGCAATCGCTCTTTAAAAACTGAACAGCCGATAGGTGTGGGTGCTGGGGGTGTTGGTTTTGGGCGGCCGCGGGGGACTGCGGTTGAGTCTCAAAAGACATTGACTTGGTGCTCACACGAAGAAGGATTGGCAA
>QGUL01000153.1 GCA_003242425.1 Pseudomonadota bacterium
CTTCCGGCCTGAAGTCGGATTGGCGCAGGTTGGGTTCGGGGACGATCGAGCATCAGCGCATCGCCTTACGTCCCAGCCGCGTGGTGAAACCGAGCGCGAGCAGCGAAAGCACGAGCAGCGTCGCCGACATCATCCCGGCCGCTTCCATGTCGAAAGCCTGCACGCGGTCGTAGATGGAAATGGCGATGGTCCTGGTCTCGCCGGGAATGCTGCCGCCCACCATCAGCACCACGCCGAACTCGCCGACGGTGTGCGCGGCCGTCATGATCATGCCGGAGAGGATGCCCGGCCAGGCCAGCGGCAGTTCGATTTTGACGAAGGCCTCGAGCGGCGCCATGCCGCAGGTCGCCGCCGCCTGATGCACTTCCAGCGGAATCGCCTCGAAGGCGCGCTGCATGGGAATGAGCGCGAAGGGAATGTTGAAGATGACCGAGGCGACGACCAGCCCTTCGAAGGAGAAGGCGAGCGGATGGCCGGACAGCCGTTCGTAGAACGCGCCCACGGGCGAGCCCGCTCCCATGCCCACGAGCAGGTAGTAGCCGAGCACGGTGGGCGGCAGCACCAGCGGCAGCGTGAGCGCGGCCTCCAGCAGCCATTTGCCGCGGAAATCGTTCCAGGCCAGGGCGCGCGCGATAACGGCGCCGAGCGGCAGCAACACGATGCTCGTCGCCAGCGCGAGCCACAGCGAAAGCCGCAGCGCCTCCCAGTCCACGCTCAGTCTCCCGACAGAAAACCGTGCTTCTCGAAGATGGTTCGCGCGGCAGGCTGCTGCAAATACGTGTAGAACCTGCGTGCCTGATCGCCGCCGCGTTCGAGCAGGACCATGCGCTGACGCAAGGGCGGGTGCCAGGCGTCCGGCAACACGGCATAGCTGCCGGCGCGCCGGAAGTTCGGCTGCATCGCGAGCGAAAGCGCGATCAGTCCGGCCTGCGCCGCACCGTTGGCCGCATACTGCGCCGCCTGCGAAATGTTCTCGCCCATCACCAGCTTCTTCTGCACTTTTTCCCAAAGACCTGCGTGTTTCAGCGCCGCGACCGCCGCGCTGCCATAGGGCGCATGCTCCGGATTGGCAATCGCGAGTTTGCGCAGCCGGCCGTCGTCGACTGCGCGCGCGAGATCGGCAAGCTGTGAATCGGCCTTGATCGGCGAACCCTTGGGAACGAACAGCACCAGCCGGCCGGCGGAATAGAGCGTCCCTTCGTCCGCCGCATGGCCGCTCTTGTGCACCTCGATCACCGACTGCTCGTCGGCCGCAAGAAAGATGTCGAAAGGCGCACCCTGCATGATCTGGCGCGCCAGATTGGCGGAGGCGCCGAACACCAGCCGCACCCTCCCGCCGCCGTTCTTTTCGAACATCGCGGCGATTTCCTCCAAGGCAGGCTGGGTGGACGCCGCAGCGGCGACGGTGATCTCCGCGTGCACCGGGAACGCAATCGACAGAACGAAGGCGACGATGAGGCGACGCAGACCGGCCCGCATGGCGATTCCTTTGCTACGATACGACTCGCTATATCCGATCGGATATAGCGTTGACGCATGCTAGCCAAGCCCCGTAAAACCCACAATAGGTCAGTGGAAGCATAGGATGAGCGCCCGAAATCCGCCGAAAGACGTAGTCCTGCGGGTCCGGGTCGGCGAACGCTACTACCTCGGACCCGGCAAGATCGCCCTGCTCCGGCTGATCGGCGAACACGGTTCGATCTCGGCCGCCGCCCGGGAAATGAAGATGAGCTACCGCCGCGCCTGGCTGCTGGTAGAGGGCATGAATCAGAGTTTCAAGGCGCCCGTAGTCGAAACAGCGGCGGGCGGCAGACAGGGCGGCGGCGCGACGCTCACCGCCTTGGGCAGGGAACTGGTCGAGCGCTATACGCGCATGGAAGTGCTGTGCGAGAAGGCGCTTGCCGCCGACCTGCGCCGCCTGCAGGCCAGGAGCGCCTTGCGCGACGGTCGTTGAACGACGTCCGCCGCGCCGTAATTTGGCTGCGAAGGCGGGTTATACGCTGCCGGGCGATACGCGGTTCACGTTGCAGCTGCGGCGCCGTGTGTGTCGCATGGCGCGCGCCAAAGCCTGAGGTTCAGGCAGCGCGCGCGCCATCGAGTTCAGGCCGCCGCTTCTTCCCGGCCGGCGGATACGGTCGCCCCCCACTTCGGACTGATGGGCGGCAGGCTCTTCACGGCCTCGATCACGATATCGCCCAGGCCTTCGCCGCCGGCTTCCACGTGCGCGATGATCTGCTTGCGCATGCGCGGGTCCCAGAAGCGCTGGAGATGGTCGCGAACGCCCGCCACGGCGTCGGCCCGGTTGGGCTCGGCGGCGAAGAAGCGTTCGATCTGATTGGCCATCTTGATCAGATGCTGGATGTTCATCGGTACTTCCTCTTCCTTCTTCTGTTCGGTCCTGCTCGGGTTCGAGGGCTCAGACAACAGTGGTCTCCCGGTGAGTCACGATCCGCTCGCTGCCGCTGTAGACCGTGTAACGGTTGTTGCGTGCAAAGGCGATCAGCGTCACGCCCGTCTCGGACGCGAGCCGCACCGCCAGGGTGGTCGGTGCCGAAACGGCGACCAGCATCTGGATGCCGACCGAAGCCGCCTTCTGCACCATCTCGTGGCTGGCGCGGCTGGTGATGAGCGCGAACCCCTTGTCGAGGTCGGCGCGGTCGTTCAGCAGGCAGCCGATCAGCTTGTCGAAGGCGTTGTGACGTCCCACGTCTTCGCGCACCGCCAGCACTTCGCCTTCCGGACCGACCCAGGCGGCGGCATGCAGCGCGCCGGTGACGCGGTTGACCGCCTGCCACCTGGGCAGCTCGGCCACCGCGGCATGCACGGCGCCGTGCGAAACCCGCAATCCGCGCGCCACGCGTTCCGGTTTGCGGATCGCCTGCGCCAGCGACTGCTGGCCGCACAGGCCGCAGCCCACGCGCCCCGTCAGGGCACGCTGGCGCCGGTCGAGCTCGCGATGCCGTTCGGGATCGATTTCGATCGCGAGCTCGATGCCCTCCGGCAGTTCGCGTGCGCGAACGCTGCGGATCTCCTCGCGGCGGGCGACGATTCGCTCCGTAACGGTGAAACCGACCCCGAATTCCTCGAGATCGCTCGGGCTGGCCATCATCACCGCATGAGGCGTGCCGTTGTACACGAAGGCCACCGCCGTCTCGGCGGCGACCTCCTCGTAGGCATCGGTCGCTTCGTCGCCGACGTAGCGCCGCACCGGCAGGGCGCGGTGCGACGCCGGCCGGCCGGCGTCGCCCAGGATGCGAGCGAGCAGGTTCATGAGGCGCGTTCCGCCTCCGCCGCCTTGCGCAGCAGCTCGATCTGCTTGCGCCGGAACTCGCGGTAGTTGCGCTGCCATTCGGAGGGCTGAGTTACCCGCGTGAGCTGCACCGCCGTCACCTTGTACTCGGGGCAGTTGGTCGCCCAGTCGGAGCTGTCGGTGGTGATGACGTTCGCACCCGATTCCGGGAAGTGGAAGGTCGTGTACACCACGCCCGGCTGCATGCGCGTGCTGACCCTGGCGCGCAGCACCGACTCGCCCGCGCGGCTGGTGACGCCCACCCAGTCGCCTTCCTTGATGCCCAGGGTTTCGGCGTCGTGCGGATGGATCTCCAGACGGTCCTCGTCGTGCCACACCGAGTTCGCCGTGCGGCGCGTCTGCGCGCCGACGTTGTACTGCGACAGGATGCGGCCGGTTGTGAGGATGTACGGGTACTTCTTGTTGGGCCGTTCGTCGGTCGGCACGTATTGGGTGATGCCGAACTTGCCCTTGCCGCGCACGAACTGGTCGACGTGCATGATCGGCGTGCCCTCGGGTGCCTTCTCGTTGCACGGCCACTGGATGCTGCCCAGCCGGTCGAGCTTCTCGTAGCTGACGCCGTGGAAGGTCGGCGTGAGCCGCGCGATCTCGTCCATGATCTCGGACGGATGCTTGTAGTTCATCGGGTAGCCCAGGGCATTGGCCAGCATCTGAGTCACTTCCCAGTCGGCGTAGCCGGCCAGCGGCGGCATCACCTGACGCACGCGTGAGATGCGGCGCTCCGCGTTGGTGAAGGTGCCGTCCTTCTCGAGGAAGCTCGCGCCAGGCAGCAGCACGTGGGCGTACTTGGCGGTCTCGTTCAGGAAGATGTCCTGCACCACCAGGCACTCGAGTTTCTCCAGCGCCGCCTGCACATGCTGGGTGTTGGGGTCGGACTGGACGATGTCCTCGCCCTGCACGTACATGCCTTTGAACGAGCCGTCGAGCGCCGCCTCGAACATGTTCGGGATGCGCAGGCCCGGCTCGTCGAGCAGCTCGACGTTCCACGCCTCCTCGAACAGCGCGCGCGTGGCGGCGTCGGAGATGTGGCGGTAGCCGGGCAGCTCGTGCGGGAAGGAGCCCATGTCGCAGGAACCCTGCACGTTGTTCTGGCCGCGCAGCGGGTTCACGCCCACGCCCGGACGGCCGATGTTGCCGGTCGCCATGGCGAGGTTGGCGATGCCGATGACGGTGGTCGAACCCTGGCTGTGCTCGGTGACGCCCAGGCCGTAGTAGATCGCGGCGTTGCCGCCGGTGGCGTAGAGGCGCGCGGCGCCGCGCACCAGATGCGCCGGCACGCCGGTCTCTTCCTCGAAGGCCTCCGGCGAGTTCTCCGGACGCGCCACGAATTCGCGCCACTTCTCGAACGAATCCCACTCGCAGCGCTCGCGCACGAACTGCTCGTTCACCAGGCCTTCGGTGACGATGACGTGCGCCATCGCGGTGACGATCGCGACGTTGGTGCCCGGGCGCAGTTGCAGATGGTAGTCGGCCTTGACATGCGGCGAGCTGACGAGCTCGATGGCACGCGGGTCGATGACGATGAGCTTTGCGCCCTGGCGCACACGGCGCTTGAGTTGCGAGCCGAACACCGGGTGCGCGTCGGTCGGGTTGGCGCCGATCACGACGATCACGTCGGCGTGCATCACCGACTCGAAGGTCTGCGTGCCGGCCGACTCGCCCATGGTGACCTTGAGGCCGTAACCGGTCGGCGAGTGGCACACGCGCGCGCAGGTGTCGACGTTGTTGTTGCGGAACACGGCGCGCACCAGCTTCTGCACCAGATAGGTCTCTTCGTTGGTGCAGCGCGAGGAAGTGATGGCGCCGATGGATTCACGCCCGTACTTGGCCTGGATGCGCTTGAATTCGGAAGCGGCGTAGGCGATCGCCTCTTCCCAGGACACTTCCTTCCACGGATCGTTGATGCTCTTGCGGATCATGGGCTTCTTGATGCGATCCGGGTGGGTCGCATAGCCCCAGGC
>QGUL01000154.1 GCA_003242425.1 Pseudomonadota bacterium
GGCCCCATGGGCACCGCAAGGGCCCGAGCCCCGGAAAGCCTTCGAGCACCTCCTCGGGCAGGCCGCGCGTCTCGGGACCGAAGACCAGCACGTCGTCGCGCGCGAAACGCGCGTCGGTGTAGCGCCGCCGCGCGCGCGTGGACAGCGCATAGAGCGTGCGGCCGGCGAAATGCTCGCTGCAGGACTGCCAGTCGCGGTGGACGGTGACGTGGGCGAGGTCGGCGTAATCCAGGCCCGAGCGCTTCAGGGCGCGGTCGTTGAGGCTGAAACCGAGCGGCCGTACCAGATGCAGCCGGCAGCCCGTATTGGCGGCAAGGCGGATGAGATTGCCGGTGTTGGGCGGAATCTCCGGCTCGTAGAGCACGATGTCGAGCATGCGGTATTAATTAGTGCAAGACGGCGGGCCCGGTGGCCCGGGCCACGACCCAGTTTTCCACATCGGCCGCGCCCGCGCGCTTCAAGGCCCGCGCCGCCTCGTGCAGGCTCGCGCCGGTGGTCATGACGTCGTCGACGAGGGCGATGCGCAAACCCGAGAGCGGCACCGTCGCGGCGAACGCGCCGCGCACGTTCTGCGCGCGTTCCCGGTCCGACAGGCCGGTCTGCGGCGTCGTGTCCTTGAGCCGCACCAGCGCCCCGGGCGCGAGCCGTCCGATGCCCCGCAAGCGGCGGGCGATTTCCATGGCCTGATTGAATCCGCGTTCGCGCAGACGGCGACGGTGCAAAGGCATCGGCACGATCAGATCGACCTCGCGTTGCGCCGTTTTCGCGGCGAGCGCGCGCCCGAACCAGTCGGCGAGCGCCAGCCGGTTGCCGTATTTCAAGGCCTGCACCAGGCGGTCGAGCGGGAAGGCGTAGCGCCAGCACGCGACGGTGCGGTCGTAAGCGGGCGCCTCGCGCAGACACCGTCCGCACAGCTCGCCGCCGGTGCCCGGCAGCGCGCATTGCGGACAGCCGGGCGCAAGCTGCGGCAGCTCCGCCGCGCAGGCCGCGCAGAGCAGCCCGTCGCCGCCCGGCGCCGCGCACAGCAGGCAGTCCTGCGCCAGCAGCGCGCGACGCAGGCGCGCGAAATGAGCGGCGATTGACGACATGGTTTGACAGTTCCGGTGGCGGCAGGGACACTTTCGGCCGGAGAAAAGTATGCCTCAAAGCCTAAGCACTGCCTCGCCCCGCGGCGCTGCCGCGGCCGCGCCGCGCTGGACGCGCGCCGACGTGGAAGCGCTCTACGAACTGCCGTTCCACGAACTCATCCATCGCGCGCACGAAGTGCATCGCGCGAATTTCGATCCCGGCACCGTGCAGCTCTCGACGCTGCTTTCGGTGAAGACCGGCGGCTGTCCCGAGGACTGCGGCTATTGCCCGCAATCGGTACGCTACGACACCGGGGTCGGAAACCAGAAACTCCTGCCGCTGGAAGAGGTCGTGGCCGCCGCGGCCGCGGCCAAGGCCAACGGCGCGACCCGTTTCTGCATGGGCGCCGCCTGGCGCGGCCCGAAGCAGAAAGACCTCGAACCGGTGCTGGAGATGATCCGCGCCGTCAAGGCCATGGGCCTGGAAACCTGTGCCACGCTCGGGCTGCTCCGCGACGGCCAGGCCGAGCAGCTGCGCGAAGCGGGGCTGGATTATTACAACCACAACCTCGACACGGCGCCGGAGTTCTACGGCGAAATCATTTCC
The DNA here is from genome assembly GCA_003242425.1 of Pseudomonadota bacterium. GTDB lineage: Bacteria > Pseudomonadota > Gammaproteobacteria > Burkholderiales > SG8-39 > ZC4RG42. The sequence goes on from QGUL01000154.1 coordinate 1,675, forward strand.
ACCCGGCAATACGAGGACCGGCTCGACACGCTCGAGAAAGTGCGCCGGGCGGGGCTGCACGTCTGCTGCGGCGGCATCATCGGCATGGGCGAGTCGCGCTCGCAGCGCGCCGGCCTGATCGCGCAGCTGGCGAGCCTCGATCCGCCGCCCGAATCAGTGCCCATCAACCATCTGGTGCCGGTACCCGGCACCCCGCTGGCAGACGCGCCGCCGCTCGACTGGACCGAATTCGTGCGCACCATCGCGGTAGCGCGCATCACCATGCCGAAGAGCTACGTACGCCTGTCGGCGGGCCGGCAGCAGATGCACGAAGCGGTTCAGGCGTTCTGTTTCTATGCCGGCGCGAACTCGATTTTCTACGGCGACAAATTGCTGACCACGGGCAATCCCGAAGCCGCGGCCGACCGCGCGCTGCTGGCGAAACTCGATCTGTCGCCGCTCGGCTAGCCGCAGGTCCGCGTGAGCGAAGACTGGCTCGATCCCGTCGCCGCCCGCCGCGGTTTCGAGCGCGTCCGCGCCGAGGACGCGCTGGCGCGTGAAATCGAACGGCGCCTGTTCGAGCGGCTGGAATACATCAAGGTGGCGCCGCAACGTGTGCTCGACGTCGGCTGCGGCACCGGCGCCGGCCGCATCCTGCTGCGCCAGCGCTATCCCGAGGCGCAGATCGTCGCGCTGGACTGGTCGCTGCCCGCGCTGCGCCATTGCGCCGCCTCGCGTTCCCTCATCGAACGCGTCCGGACGCTGTTCGGTCCCCCGCGCGAACTGCTGGTGGCAGGGGACGCGGGGCGGCTTCCCTTTGCCGACGGTTCATTCGACCTCGTCTGGTCGAACCTCGCTCTCGCCTGGACGGCACGCCCCGAAAGCTGGCTGCGCGAATGGCACCGGGTGCTCAAGGTGGGCGGGCTGCTGATGTTCACGACCTACGGCCCCGACACCTTGCGGACGCTGCGCGAGGCCTTCGCCGAGGCCGACGCGCTGCCTCACGTGCATCCCTTCGTGGACATGCACGACCTCGGCGATGCGCTGGTCGGCTGCCGTTACGCCGACCCGGTGATGGACATGGAGATGCTGACGCTTACCTACCCGAGCGTCGAAGCGTTGTTGCGCGAGCTGCACGCCATCGGCTATCGCAACGCGCATCGTGCGCGTCGGCGCGGCCTGACCGGCCGCCGGCTCTGGGCGCGCATGATCGCTGCCTATAAGGCGCGTTCGGAGGGCGAGCGCATCCCGGCAGGGTTCGAAATCGTCTACGGCCACGCGTGGAAGGCGGCGCCGCGCGAGACGGCCGACGGCCGTCAAATCATCCGTTTCCATCCGCGTCCCGAGCGGGACGCGCGCTGACTTTTTCTCATCACCCGCGCTGACCGACGTTCCGCGCGTTGTCGATGCGGCGATGCAGCATCGATCGCCCGCGGAAATCCGGACGAATTCCGCGCGCACGTTGTCGCATCGCACGACCACGCTGACACAAAACTTGCTGCTCGTCTGTGACCTATGTTAAGTTAGGTCGGCTCGATTGCAGTGCGATCGTTTCAGTCATGCTGCATGGACGAAGCGTGCATCAACGGTTCGGCACCCGTGAGCGCCGCGGATTTCAGCCTCACGGTGAAGCGCAACTGCTCCATTTCGCCGCAGACACTGTTGTGGCTGCTTCTTGCGACGGTGCTCTTGTCCTTCGGAATCGCAACGGGCTTCGCCCTGCTGGGCGCTTGGCCGGTGCTTCCTTTCGCCGGGATCGAGATGCTCGCGCTGGCAATCGCGTTCTATGTCAACGGCCGGCATGCCGCGGACTACGAACGCATCGTGCGCAAGGGGAGTGACCTGTTCGTCGAGGTGGCCGACGCGGAGCGCGTTTCGATTCACCGCTTCGACGCACGCGGCGTACGGGTTCTGATGCACGAGGCACGCAACGGTCTGCGCATTGCGCTGGCCGAGCGCGGAAAGGAGTTGGAGGTCGGGCGGCATCTCGATGCGCCCGGTAGGAGGGGCCTGGCGCGGCTGTTGCGCGCAAGGCTGGCCGGCTCTTGAGTAGCGACGGCCGGAAAAGCGTTCAAAAACGATAGCAGACAACGGGGACCACATGACTATCAAGTCGCGACTTCTGCCGGTTGCCGGCTTTGCGCTCGCGTTGCTTTCCAATGTCGTCTGTGCGCAGCAGATCCAGCCCAACAAGCATGATTTCCAACCGCCGGTGACCCCGGTCGCGCGCGAGATCTACGATCTCCACTACCTGATGCTCGCGATCGTCCTGGTGGTGTTCGTGGGCGTCTTCTCGGTCATGTTCTATTCGGTGTTCAAGCACCGCAAGTCGGTGGGCGCCAAGGCCGAGCAGTTCCACGAGAACACCACCGTGGAGATCATCTGGACCATCATCCCCTTCCTGATCCTGGTCGGCATGGCCTGGCCGGCGACCAAGGCGGTGCTGGCCATCAAGGACACCTCCGCGCCGGACATCACCATCAAGGTCACCGGCTATCAGTGGAAGTGGTCGTACGACTACGTCAAGGGCGAGGGGGAAGGCATCCGCTTCTTCGCCAACCTCAGCACGCCGTACGAACAGATTTACGGCGATGCCCCGAAGGGCCCCTACTACCTGCTCGAGACCGACAACGAGCTCGTCGTCCCGGTCAACAAGAAGATCCGCATCATCACCACCGCCAACGACGTCATCCACTCGTGGTGGGTGCCCGCGCTGGGCGTGAAACAGGACGCCATCCCAGGCTTCGTGCGTGACACCTGGTTCATGGCCGAGAAGGAAGGGGTCTATCGCGGCCAGTGCGCCGAGCTGTGCGGCAAGGACCATGCGTTCATGCCTATCGTCGTGCGCGTGGTATCGCAGGACGAATACAGCGACTGGGTCGCGAAGAAGCGCGAGGAGCTGGGCATCAAGCCCGGCGCCCAGGTCGCGGCCGCTGCGCCGGGCGCGACGGGCGCCGCCGCTCCCGCGGCCGAAGAAGCGATCAAGGAATGGAGCAAGGAAGACCTCGTCGCGCGCGGCGAGAAGATCTACGGCGCCACTTGCGTCGCCTGCCATCAGGCCAACGGCCAGGGCATGCCGCCCGCGTTCCCGCCGCTCGCAGGCTCGGCCATCGTCAACGGCCCGCCCGGACCGCAGATCGACATCGTCCTGAACGGCAAGCCGGGCACGGCGATGCAGGCCTTCGGTGCGCAGCTGTCGGACACTGACATCGCCGCCGTGATCACCTATACCCGTAATTCCTGGGGCAACAAGCCCTCCGCCAGTGTGGTGCAGCCGGCCGACGTCAAAGCGGCTCGCAAATAACTAGGAGAGCACATCATGAGCGCAGTCCTGGATCAGCACGGCCACGCCATTCACGACACGCACGGCCATCATCGCACCGGCATCATGCGGTGGTTGACCACGACGAACCACAAGGACATCGGCACGCTGTACCTGTGGTTCAGCTTCACCATGTTCTTCATCGGCGGCCTCCTGGCGCTGGGGATCCGTGCCGAGCTGTTCATGCCCGGCATGCAGGTCTGGAACCCCGAGTTCTTCAACCAGCTCACGACCATGCACGGCATCATCATGGTGTTCGGCGCGATCATGCCGGCGTTCGTCGGATTCGCGAATT